>JAQYVS010000040.1 GCA_030145365.1 Desulfofustis sp.
TCAACAGAAGATCGAGCTGCCGTTGACTCCATTATTTTCAATGAACTCTGCCTCGGTAAAATCAGAGAGGAATCCCGTCTCGTTTACCGGCGTATTGCCAGATCACTGGCAGAGGACGGTTGCCAGGCGATAATTTTAGGCTGTACAGAGATATCCATGCTGCTGTCACCGCAGGATACCGATATCAGACTTTACGATACCACGGAAATCCATGCCGATCAGGCTGTTTTACACATGCTTGAATAGGGTGGGTGGGATAAAAAAGAATTTAGGAGGAAAAGATGATACATCGTTCAATTCGGATCTCTATGCTTACCCTGGCTATTATATGTGTTAGCTCTTCAGTACCATTGAGTGCCGGTGAGGATTACACCGGTTGGGAGCTCTATTCTGAGTATAACGAATTATACAACCCCAAAGAGCGCGACTCAATTAAAGGCGATATCGTCAAATTTATTACCGTCACGCCGATGAAGGGGATGGTACCCGGAACGGCTTTTATTCTTGATGAAGGTGGCGGAGACCACGTGGTTGTCCATCTTTGCCCCGAATCCTATGCATCCGGTCGTGAGACTGGATTGCGCCGCGGTGACTGGGTGAAGGTCAAAGGTGTTTGGGCTGATGTCGGCGATGAAACAGTATTTATCGCGGCAAAGGTTCGAAAGGACAACGAGTATGCTTTTAAGGTTCGACTGACCAGTGACGGCACACCATTCTGGAGCATGTCTCCTGAGCAGCTTGCCAAGGAGAAGGCAGAAACAGAGTAGGTTACTGTGTCAGTGCCCCCGGTGCTGGAATTAAAATCAGCCGGCTTCAAACTCTGAACACGTTTTCGCTGAAGTTCAGGGTGGCGAAATAATCGTCGTTGGTTTCCGCTCTGCGTATCAGTTCCACCCTGCCGTCTTCTCTGAGCAGCAGCTCCTGGGGACGTAATTTGCCGTTATAGTTAAATCCCATGGCATGCCCGTGGGCACCGGTATCGTGAATGATCAGCAGATCGCCGTCTACAATGGGCGGCAGCGGGCGCTGGATTGCAAATTTATCGTTGTTCTCACACAGCGAACCGACCACATCCACAGTTTCCAGGATTTCCTTACCGTTTTTCCCCAACACATCAATATGGTGATAAGAGCCGTATAAGGCAGGTCTCATCAGCGCTGACATGCAGGCATCGACCCCTATATAGGTTCGGTAAATGTCCTTTCGATTGATAGTACTCACCACCAAAGCCCCGTGTGGACCGGTAATGTAACGACCGCTTTCCATCATCAGGGCGGGCATGTAACCGTTTCTGGTTTCATATGCTTCAAAGAGATCGGTGATTTCTCCGGCCATGGCCTCAAGATCAAGAGGGCTTGCTTCGGGAAGATAGGGGATACCGAATCCTCCGCCGATGTTGATAAAATCAAATGTGAGATCCAGCTCATTCTGGATCTGCTCAGCAAGGTCAAGAAGCATTTCAGTGGTTGTGACCATATACCTGTAGTCGAGCTCGTTGGAAGCAAGCATGGTATGAAGGCCGAAGCGCTTTGCTCCGAGTTCTCGAGCTTTTTTATATGCTTCTACAATCTGGGCTTTGCTCACCCCGTACTTTGCCTCGGCGGGGACGCCGATTATTTCGTTTCCTTCACGTTCTGCTCCCGGATTATAGCGAAAACAAATTGTTTCAGGCATTTGGGGTACCTTATCGATCAGATTGATATCATCCAGGTTGAGGATGCAGCCACCTTCGGCGGCGGCAACATCAAATTCTTCCGGGCTTGTATTGTTTGAAGTGAACATCAGATCTTCACCACTGCCGCCCGCTTGCCTGCTCAGGATCAATTCTGTAATTGAGCTGCAGTCGAAGCCAAAACCTATTTCCTTTATAATTTTCAAAATTGCCGGGTTAGGCAGGGCCTTTATTGCATAATACTCTTTAAAAGATTTAATCTTTGAAAAAACCTTATTAACCATTTCACCCGTTTCTCTGATACCTGCCTCATCATAAATGTGAAATGGGGTTCCAAAGTGGTTTCTAAGTTCTGGCAAGATAGGGTAGAGTCGGTCCTTGAATGATTCGGAAAGGGGCATAACGGTATCCTTTTTTTATTTGTCGATCGGTATTCGAGCGGTTTCTTTGTGGGTAGCAAGTACTGGAAGTGTCCGTGTAGAATAAACACCTTCGATTGTCTTTATTTTTTCCTGCAAGAATACGTTGAGTTCTGTGGTCCCGGCCGTTCTGACTTTAATCAGGTAGCAATCATCGCCTGAAATGAAATGGATTTCCTGGACTTCCCCAAGTTTGGCCATCTTTTCGGCAACAACCTCGTGATTGCTCTCAGCATTAAGAAATACTTTGAGAAATGATATCTGGGAGCAGCCAAATTTCTCCGGATTTAATCGAACCTCATAGCCGTCGATGACTCCCTGTTTCTCCATTTTTCGTATCCGTTCAAGAACCGCGGAAGGAGCCAGGTTGATCATTCGAGATACTTCGATATTTGGAATTCTGGCTTTTTCCTGAAGGATACGCAGAATTTTGAGGTTTGTTTTATCCATTACCCAGCCCTGGTGTTCTTATTTATTCATTCAATAACAGAAATATATTCTCGTAATTACGGAATGTCAAGAATAATAGTTCGTAATAATGGGTTTATAGGAAATATATGTAGGGGGTACCGTTCTGGATAGCCAGGAATTTCCGCACGTTCAAGAAACGAACGAGGCCAGATCGTTTGTCGATTGAGGTAACGTAGCCTTCAAGCTAGTACTGA
>JAQYVS010000058.1 GCA_030145365.1 Desulfofustis sp.
TGGCTGGCGGTATTTGGTTCTGCCTTCTGCTTCTATCTGGCGACAGCCTTTATACGCTAGGCCGATGGAGTGGTTGAAATTGAGACGCCCTATTTTGTTTTTGCCCGTTTTTTGCTCGGTTTTATCGTTGTCTGCCTGACCATGCTTGTCCGCGGTCATCGTCTCAAGCCTAAAAATTATCATTATTTAATTGGCCGTACGGTATCCAACACTATGGCGGTTTTCTGCTTTTACAAAGCGGTTGAAGTCGGTTCGCTGGCTGAAGCCAACATCTTGAATATGACCTACCCGCTTTTCGTGGCGCTGTTTTCCTGGTTTATGCTGAAAGAACAGCGAGATTCGTTTGCCTTGGCTATCGTTGCCGTGGCATTCTGCGGGGTCTGGCTCATTCTTTCGCCGGGCGATATGTCGGTGAGACTGGACAGCTTGTGGGGACTGTGTTCTGGATTTTGTGCAGCCTGGGCATTGATTTATCTGAATCTGAGCAGAAAATATCATGACTCACAGACAATACTTTTCTTCCTCTTCGGGCTGGGCGCTCTCTCTATCTTCTTTTTCTTCAAAGAAGCTATTTTCTGGCCGGACAAGCAGGAATTTTACTACCTCTTCTGGTGTTCGGCCGCCGGGGTTCTGGGTCAGTATCTGTTGACCTACGGCTTTTTATTTGTCACCGCCGTAGAAGGTTCGATCATTTCTTCAACAAGGATTTTACTGGCAGCCGTCCTTGGCCCGTATCTGGTTGGAGATCCGGCCCTGATGCTGAGTGGCTGGATCGGGGCACTGCTAATCTTTGGGGCAGATGCGATGCTTGCTCTGCGAAAAGCGGAAAATAGCCGTCACTGATTATTGAAAACCCAGAAGTTCGGCTCTTTCTATAAGCAGTTGCCAGGCTATGATGCATCAAGCAGTTTGAATAAGGCGGCGTGGTCCAGATCTGATCCGCCCTGCTCAATCAGCTGGTCGTATAGTGTGCGTGAAAGAGTTGTGGCAGGCATATCGAGTCCTAACGAAGCGGCAAACTCAACGGCCTGATGCATATCTTTTCGCTGGGTTGTGCTGCGGGCCCCAGGGGTGTAATCCGCGTCCACCATTCGTTTGCCGTGAACTTCAAGAATCCGCGAATCGGCAAAACCTCCCTGCAACGCTTCTCTGACTTTCGCCGGCTGGACACCCGCCGCTTTGGCCAGGGCAAATGCTTCAGCAACGGCACCGATGTTGAGACCAACAATAACCTGATTGGCAGCCTTGGCCACCTGGCCTGCTCCAGTTGAACCCACATGGGTGATGTGGTCACCAAGTACTTTAAGGATCGGCAGAGCCTTGACAAATGCAGTCTCAGTTCCGCCTGCCATGATGGTCAGATTTCCGGATTCAGCTCCGATGGTTCCGCCCGACACCGGGGCATCGACATAGTGCCCATGCTTCTTTTCAACCATTTCCCCAAAGCGGTAGGTGGCCGGTACAGAGGTTGTACCCATATCAATCACCAGGCTGTTTTTCTGCAGGGAATGTATAAGGCCATTATCGCCCAGCAGAACCGATTCCACTGCAGGCGTGTCAGCTACCATGATGATAATAACTTTTGCGAGACTGGCCATTTCTGCAGGACTTGCAACTGACGTTGCCCCTGCTTCTTTCATGTCTTTACATGGTTGCGGAGAACGATTGGCAACTATCAGCTTTGCTCCGGTGCTGAGCAGATTACGGCACATTGGCCTGCCCATCAGGCCCAGTCCGATAAAACCGATTGTCTGATTGTTGATGGATTGCATGATTGTTCCTCAGTAAAAGATAGGAAGAGACGAAAATTATAGTGCCTAAGTGGATTTCAGGTGTCCCAGATGTATGTATTCGTCAATCTGCATTAGCACAGATCTTTTAATGTAACAATTACTTTCTTACAGCTGGTCGGGATGTCCTGCCAACTTGTGATCCGGAAGTTGGAGAGTCACACTACAGATTAGATGACACCCAGTTGCCGGAAGGTAGTCTGGGCGATTTGTTTACCTGACTCAGTCAAAACCTTTTTACTGATAAACTGTTCAAATTCTTCTGCACTAATGGCTTGTTTCTTATGTTGATCTTCCAACCGGGCTATGTGATCTGCATCTGCCAGGGTGTCTGCTTCTGCACTACCCGTTTGTCCCGCTGCATGAATCTTCAGCAGTTCGCATACTTCTTTGAGAACTTCTTCCTTTGCTCCGAGACGAGTTAAGATTGAGGAGGCAAGTATTGCAGAATCCTGGTCTTCTGAACCGATGTCTTTTAAATAGGCGGCGCAAAGCACAATTGCCAGTTTGGCCCCTTCATCTCTGCCAATTTTTTCTGCGTGTCGGGCTACCTTGGAGACAAAGCCGATCTGCTTGAAGTCGGTTTTGTAATGGCGTTTCATTTCCACCGCTACTTTATCTTTGAGTAAATTGTCATGGGAACCGACAAATTCTTCGGGAAGTGTGCCAATGCATTGATCGGCAAATTTACAATAGGCTGCACAGCCGAAATCCATTTTAGGATTCACGAAACGGTGTCCACAATGGCCGCAGGATCGGGTGGTGTCATCCTTATAAAATTCCACAGATTTTCCACACTCCGGACAGCCAACTTCAAAAATTGCTTCAGCATTCCAATATTGCATATCCTGGCCTGGGCATTTCATGAACGTACTCCTTGTGTAATTTATCTATTCAGACAACCGCTATAGTGAGAAGGGTTGTCTGCGTGTTGTTTTAATTATAAGCAGCCGTGTATCCGTTTACCTTGATCTAGGTCAAAAACAGAGTTCAATTTCATGAATCGCTTTCTATTGCTAACGATAAAATCATTTAACAGGTCGTCAAGGCACTCAATAAAGAGGTTTTTTAAGAAAAATGAGGCTGAAAAACATGCATTTTCAAGGCTTTCATCATCGATTGATAAATTTGGAAGATAGATGATTGACAAAGAGGCTCTGCAAACTGTAATATAAGATCGATTTAAGATTGTCTTAAATATGTTTGATTATAGATGATCGAAAAACACAATTCTTTCTCGCTTTGTTTGACGTTTTCTGTCGCGGTTTCAAGTGGTTTGATTCGATTGGAACTGCGATCTGATATATAGAACGGTCTCGACACCTAAATCATTAAAAAAGTATGGGTCGAGGTAATGTCGACATTGTGCAGCCCTTTCTATTGTACCGTAATTGTGTGGAAAAGTACGTTATCCACCCGTTGTGATAGACACAAGCTGTTTTGAACTACTTCTAAAAGCAATAAGTGTGCAAGAGGAGGTTTAATGGAAGCCACTACCAGTAACTCCCCCCGTCCGTCCCACCTGATTGCAGAAATAGACCCCCCAAAAGGTACAAATCTCGATGCGTTTCTCTCGTCGGCATTAAGCATTAGAGGCCGTGTGGAGCGCGTCAGGGTGACAGACAATGAACATGCGATCCTGCGTATGTCTCCGTTGGCCCCAAGCCTGGCTTTGAAAGAAAGAGGAATAGAGCCGAGCATGGTAATCAACGGTCGGGATCGGAACCGATTATCGTTTCAAGGTGATCTTCTTTGTGCCGCAGCAATGGGCATACAAGACGTGGTGATCAAGGAGGGCCATGACCCCAAGGAAGGGGATCAGCCCATGGCCAGAACCAGCGGCGATCTTGATCTTGCCACCATGCTGACCTGCATTTCATCGATGAACGAGGGAAAAGATCTTGCCGGAGAAGAGCTTGACGGTGCCACCAATTTTGAGATTGGCGTCTATCTCGAGCTGTCCGATGATGTCAATTTCAACCGAGAGCGGGCCGAATACTTTATGAAATTAAAAGATTTCGGGGTGCAGTCTGTAACCCTCGGGCCAACCTATGACCTCAACATCATAGAGCAGTTCATTCCGTTTGCCGAACAAACCGGGATCAAACTCTATAGTTCGCTGATGTTTTTAAAATCGGTGACGATGGTTCGCTACTTGAACAATCTTGTTGGAGTCCCTTCCATTCCCCAGGAATTCTTAAAGAAAATGATGCAGGCTCCGGACAAGAAAAAGGCAGGTATGCAGGTTGCCGCAGATTTTTTGAAAGAACTGACAGCGATGAGTGACGGAGTTGTTCTGCTGTCTCTTGGGCTGCAGGACAAAATGATTGAATTTCTTGATCTTATTGAACGATAAAAAAGCGTGCTAAAAAGCGACGACGAAAGATCTCCGCTGAGAAAGAGTCTGCCCGAGGTAACCAACGAGCTTGGGTCACATCTCTATCTCTATCAAATACTGGATGAAACGCCGAATGGAGTAATGGTGGTTAGTCTCGAGCATCAGGTACTTTACGCCAATCCCGCTGCAAATTCATTACTGGGCGTGCAATACCGGGATTTGACAGATACCTATCTGGAATCGCTTCTCGGAGAGGACAATCAGTGGTTCTTTTATCAGATTGGACAGTATTTTGACAATCTGGCCGAAATGCAACGATCAAAGATCAGGCACGAGATCGAAATCATAACCGGCGACAATGAGAGAAAAATACTTGATGCGGTACTCATTTATCCACCTTCGTCACCCACCTACTATCTTATGTATCTTATTGATATAACAGATAGAAAAAAACTTGAGGGAGAGCTCAGAAGACGCAACACCTTCTTCAACAACCTGATCAATTCTTCGGTTGATGGAATCATAGCCGCCGATATGGATGGTAAGCTCATTCTGTTTAACCAAGCAGCTCTGACACTGCTTGGTTATTCGGATGATGAAAGTCTTGAAAATCTGCACGTGACCAATCTCTACAACGACGGCTTGGCCTATACAATCATCAAACGGATGCGCAGCGACGATTTCGGCGGCCGGGGCAAACTGCTCTATCATGAGCTGAGTGTCTGCCACAAGGATGGTCATGAAATTCCGATCAGATTTTCAGGAGGCATCATTTACGACAAGGACAATGAAATAGCTACGTTTGGAATTTTTACCGATCTCAGGGCCATTCTCAAAATAGAGAAAGATCTTGAGCAGACCCACAACATGTTGATGCAATCGGAGAAGATGGCGGGACTGGGCCGGCTGGCTGCGGGTGTAGCCCATGAGATCAATAACCCGATGTCGGGCATCATGCTCTATGCCAATCTGATCAAGGAAGAAATGGGGGACGACCATAAGGTCAGTCCGGACCTGGAGACCATCATAAACGAGGCGGAACGCTGCAAAGTGATTGTTGCTGATTTGCTGGAGTTCTCACATCAGACCAGATATGAGATGGAGCCAGTTGATCTCAACGAAATTGTACGAAAAACCCTGGGAATTCTAGGCAATCAGCCGCTCTATCACAACATCGAATTCAAACTTAACCTGGGTGAGTCATTGCCTCCGATTTTGGGTAATTCGATTCGGCTCAATCAGGTAATGATGAACCTGCTGGTAAATGCTGCCCAGGCCATGGAAGGTAACGGCGAAATCAACATCACAAGCAGGGCCAGAGCAGGAAACGATATAAACGAAGTTCTGATCAGTGATACCGGACCCGGTATAGCAGAAGACGTGCTGGAACAGGTATTCGAGCCCTTTTTTACCACCAAAACCACCGGAGAAGGAACAGGGCTTGGACTCTCAGTTTCGTTTGCCATTATTAAAGAGCACCAGGGAACCATTAAAGTGAGTTCAATCCCCGGGAACGGGGCGCTGTTCACACTGAGGTTTCCAGCTGTCGTGGACACCTTAAAGGGAGATAATTATGAGCACTGAGCACATCTCACCAGAACAGGGAAACCGGAAATTTCTCGCCAAACTTGAAGAAAGAGGCGTCGATGTACAGTCCTGCTTTCAGTGCGGACGTTGTTCGGCGGGGTGTCCCATCACAGAATTTTTTGACGTGACCACCATGGAAGTGGTCAGGCTGGCTGCTTATGGCATGGAAGAGCGGTTGCTTGATTCCAAGGCCATATGGCTGTGCGCTGCTTGCGAGACATGTGCGACCCGGTGTCCCAATGATATCGAAATCGCCGTACTGATGGACGTACTGCGGGAGCTGGCGCTCAGAAAAGGGGTGAAACCTGCCGAGCCGAACATTCCCCTGTTTCACCAGTGCTTTCTCGACTCAATTGAACATTGGGGAAGAGCTTACGAGGTCGGCCTGATAGCAGGATACAAGCTTCGATCACGCGATTTTACTGGTGATATGAAACTGGGTTTGAAGATGTTTTCCAAGGGTAAATTAAACCTTATGCCGCACTCCATCAAAGGCAAAGCCGAGATTAAAAAGATTTTCTCGGGCAAAGGAAAGGAGTATGAGCGATGAAACTATCTTACTATCCAGGCTGTTCATTGCACGGTACGGCGCTTGATTACGATACGTCGGTAAAAGATGTCTGCCGTCTGCTCGGAATTGATTTGGTGGAGATACCGGACTGGAACTGTTGCGGAGCTTCCTCGGCCCATATGACCAGCCACGAAATCGGAATGAGGCTGCCAATTCGCAACTTGCTGCTTGCCGCAGAACTTGGCAATGATTTGCTGATACCGTGTGCCGCGTGTTTCCAGCGGCTTAAGGCAGCCGAGAAAAGTTTAAAAGAAAATCCCGGGTTCTGGGATCTGGAACATTATCCGGCGGATATTAAAATCCTTCATATTTCTTCATTGCTCGCCGATGATGAGTTTGCAGAAATTGTCAAACAAAAGGTCAGGATCAAACTCGATGGACTTAACCTTGCCTGTTATTACGGATGTCTGTCTTTGCGGCATCCTAAAATTACCGGTGTAAGTAATTACGAGCAACCTCAGACCCTTGAAACCATTGTTACCGCGGTCGGGGCACAACCGGTGTCCTGGTCGCATCGAACGGAATGTTGTTCGGGTTCTTTGACCATGGCACGTCCCGATATTGCCCGTAAACTGGTTGGTGACATCGTTGCGGCAGCCAGACGGGCAGGGGCGGATGCGCTGGTGACCGACTGTCCAATGTGTCAGGCCAATGTGGAGAGTCGGCAACTGGACCTGGACAGCGATAAGTACCTGCCGGTGTTCTTTGCCACTGAACTTATGAGTGCTGCGCTGAATGGGCAATACCCCGCCAAGCAGCGCAAAGTGCACCTGATCGAACCCGATATCATGGTAAACGTGATGAAGACAGCTCCTGAAAACAGGGAGGAATCACTATGACGGAAAATCCTAAGACGGAGTTGTTCCGGAAGACAACTGGAGCAGTGATGGTGGTTGGCGGCGGCATCAGCGGTATGCAGTCGGCGCTCGACCTGGCCAATTCCGGTTTCAAGGTCTATCTGGTTGAAAGCGCACCGGCCATCGGTGGCAAGATGGCCCAGCTCGATAAGACTTTTCCGACCAACGATTGTTCCATGTGTATCGTTTCTCCGAAGCTGGTTGAAGTGGGTCGTCATAGAAATATCGAGCTTCTTACCCACAGTGAAGTTATCTCACTTGACGGAGATGAGGGGAATTTTACCGCTCGAATTGCCCAAAATGCCCGTTACGTTGACGTTGATAAATGTACCGGTTGTGGACTGTGCGAATTGGTCTGCCCTGTAACTCAGATCTCATGGTTTCCCGAGCAGCCGGAACCGGGGGAAAAGAAGAAAAAGCTCAGGGCCAAGGATAAGCGTTTGATAACCGGCCCGGGAAAACCTGAGCCGAGCAAGCTCAGTGTCTGGACATTCACCGTTGATGACGAAAAATGTTCAAAATGCGGAGGATGTCATAAGGCTTGTCTGCATGGTGCGGTGAGCTGGAAAAAAAAGGAAATCGCTCGGATAGACCAGGAAAAATGTACCGGTTGCGGTGCTTGTTTTGTTGCCTGCCCTGAAAAATTTCAGGCGATCACCATCAGCAACGCCGAGGAAATGGACAAGGGACTGGGGGTAGCCATTAGAGCCCGCTCGAATGAAATTATTAAAACCCGAGGTGCAGAAACTCAGAAAGAAGATTGTATCCGCTGTGGGCTCTGCGTGATGATGTGCACCAAGGTAATGGGAATCGGCGCTCTGAAAATGGTTGAAGACGGCATCGAGGCTGGTCGGGACATCTGCCAGGTATGCGGTGCCTGTGCATCAGTCTGTCCTGTGAATTATCTTGATGTTAACGAACTGACCGATAAAACACCGCGGCCGCTGCTCGATGAATTTAACGAAGGCCTCAACCTTCGCAAGCCGATAAACATCTTCTACCCTCAGGCAGTACCCAGAGTACCGGTCATCGATGAAGAAAGCTGCGTTAAGCTCAACACCGATGAGTGCGGCACCTGTCAGGGTGTCTGCGGGGTTGGAGCTATCGATTATTCCCATGTTGGCAAGGAAAAAGAAATCGAGATCGGTTCGGTTATTTTCTCACCCGGTATTGAGGTGTTTGACCCATCAATCCGAGGGGAGTTTGGCTACGGCATGTATAAGAATGTGGTAACCAGTATCGAATTCGAACGGCTACTGTCAGCTTCGGGGCCGACTTCCGGGACAGTTTCACGGCCCGGTGACGGTGCACATCCACGTAAAATTGCCTGGATACAATGTGTTGGTTCCAGAGACAACAGCTGTAACCGCGATTATTGCTCGTCGGTGTGCTGCATGTATGCCTCCAAGGAGGCTTACATCGCCAGGGAGCACGATTCTTCAATTGAGCCGACGATTTTTTATATCGATATGCGCTCGTTCGGCAAGAATTTTGATACCTATATCACCCGGGCCAAAGATAACAATGTCAGATATGTCCGGGCAATGGTCAGTAGAGTTTTTGAAGATCCGCAGACCGGTGACCTTGAACTTCGCTATATCGACGATCAGGGACAGCGCTGCTCAGAGATCTTTGAAATGGTAGTCCTCTCTGTGGGAATTCAGGTTCCTGAACAGACCAAGCAATTGGCCGAGACACTTGCCATAGATCTGGATTCATTTGGTTTTGCAGTGACCGACGGCTTCAAGCCGATGGCTGCTTCACGTCCCGGTGTCTATGTAAGCGGGGCGTTTAACGGACCCAAAGACATTCCGGAAACAGTTAGTGAAGCGTCAGGGGCTGCCCAGGCTGCCGCAGTTGGGCTGGCCGCGGCTCGTAACACGCTGTTGACTGAAGAGGTACTGCCCAAAGAACGCATTGAGGAGCCGGACGATGAGCTGCGGATTGGTGTGTTTGTCTGTCACTGCGGTTCAAATATCGCTTCGGTGGTCGATGTCGCCGCGGTTACTGAATACGCCAGAACTCTGCCCAATGTGGTCTTTGCAGAACATCCGCTCTATACCTGTTCCCAGGACTCAGTAGAAACCATCAAGGATCTGATACAGGAACACAATCTGAATCGAGTGGTTGTTTCAGCTTGTTCTCCATCCACTCACGAGCCGCTGTTCATGTCGACGCTGCAGCAGGCCGGGATAAATAAATATTTCTTTGATATGGCCAATATCCGCGATCAATGCAGCTGGGTCCATCCCCAGGAGCCGGAACTGGCCACAGAAAAGGCTAAACGGCTGATGCGGATGGCAGTTTCCAATGTTGCCCAGGCTGAGCCGCTTACCGAGCTTGAGTTTGATGTTGAATCTACCCTGCTTATTATCGGCGGCGGCGTAGCCGGCATGACTGCCGCGGTGGAAGCAGCGGGGCAGGGATTTGCTGTCTATCTCGTCGAACAGCAGCCGGAGCTTGGCGGTCAGGTCAATAACCTGAAGAGAAGTTGGGACGGGCAGGATTTTGCCCCGTTTCTCAATGATCTGAAGACTCAGGTGGAAACTCATGACCAGATCAGAGTACTCACCAACTCTGTTGTTGTTGATCAGGGAGGTTTTGTCGGTTCGTTTGAAAGTGAGATCATGACTCCCACCGGCGGCAGCCGGACCATAAAGCATGGGGCGATTCTCATTGCCACCGGAGCCGAGGAATACCGGCCCGATCTCTATGGGCTCAACGAAATTGACGGGGTAATGAGCCAGACAGACTTTGAGAGGCTCATCGTTGAAGATCCCGAGCAGGCCAAGTCCTGCAATTCGATTGTCATGCTGCAGTGTGTCGGGTCGCGTTGCGACGATCACTTGAACTATTGTTCGCGGATCTGTTGCAACCAGGCGGTTAAAAACAGTCTGCGGATCAAAGAGATCAACCCCGATGCGCGGGTCGATGTGCTGTACCGGGATATGCGCTGTTACGGTCTTTCCGAACTTGACTATCGAAAAGCCCGGATGGCCGGGGTAAATTTCATCCGTTTTGATCCGGATACTTCCGCTCCTGCCATAGAAACCAGCTCGGATTCCATTTCAGTATCGGTGTTTGATCCGTCGATTCGCCTTAAGGTTGAGCTGAAGCCGGATCTGCTGGTTCTGTCAACCGGTATTGTTCCTCGAGATACCGAAGAACTGGCTACGATGCTGCGGGTACCCCGCAACGATAACGGCTTTTTTATTGAGGCGCACGCTAAGCTCAGGCCGGTTGATCTGGCAAGTGAAGGGGTCTTTATGGCCGGGACCGCCCATGGCCCTAAAAATGTCAGTGAATCCATTGCCCAGGCCCAGGCTGCGGTTGGCCGAGCTGCAACGATCCTGGCCAACGAAAAACTGAAGCTGTCCGGTGTTTTTTCCACTGTCATTCCCGAGAACTGCGCGGTCTGCCTGACCTGTGTTCGAGCCTGCCCGTACGCGGTTCCGGTAATCAACGAAGAACATACGGCCTATATCAACCCGGCGCTATGCCAGGGGTGCGGCATCTGTGTCGCTGAATGTCCCGCCAAGACAATTACTATCGGACGCTTCATGGATGCAAACATAAACGCTAAGTTACAGTCGTATACTGAAGAGCAACCAGTAACAGAGAAAGGAGGAGCATGATGGGCGACTTCAGTGCCAATGTTATCGTCTTTGCCTGCCGTCACTGAGCATATACCGCTGCGGACCTGGCAGGTTCGGAAAGACGTTCCTATCCTCCCTCGATCAGTATCGTGATGCTGCCGTGTACGGGCAGGATAGATGAATCATTGTTGTTAAAGGCATTTGAAAACGGGGCCGATGGCGTGATGGTAATCGGCTGCCTTGAGGGCGATTGTCATTATGTGAACGGCAATATCCGAGCCCGGGCCCGGGTGGAGCGGGTATATCAGATACTTGATCAAATCAAGATCGGACCCGATCGGGTAAGGATGTACAATTTGAGCGCCGGTGAAGGGGCAAAGTTTGCCGCTTTCACCAATGAGTTTGTTGACCAAATACAAAATCTCGGGCCGAGCCCGATCAATCTGGCCAGAAGCAAAGAGCCCAAGGATTCAGCACAGGAGGTACAAGCGACATGATTACCGGAACTCCCAAACCCATTGAAGAAATCCTGGAGATGCTTGAACCATACGACAATATCATCGTGGCAGGCTGTTTCGGGTGTGTGACGGTATGCAGGGTCGGAGGTGACAAGGAGGTTCAGGTATTGTCCTCCACATTACGGCTGGCCCGCGAGGCGAGCGGCAAGAAAATCGAGATCCGAGAAGTTTGTCTGGAGCGCCAATGCGACCCGGAATATCTTGAGCCCATGCGGCCTTATATAGAAGATTATCAGGCAGTTCTGTCGATTGCCTGCGGTGCGGGAATTCAGTTCATGGCTGAAAAATTTTTAAAAACCCCATTGCTGCCTGGAATCAACACCGGATTTCTCGGAGTGACCGAACGTCAGGGGGAATGGACAGAGCGCTGCCAGGGATGCGGAGACTGTGTTCTGCATCTGACCGGGGGCATTTGTCCGGTAACCCGTTGTGCCAAATCGATCTTTCACGGCCCCTGCGGCGGTTCAGTTGAAGGAATCTGTGAAGTGGCAAAAGACGTAAAATGCGGTTGGCAGATGATAATCGATCGTCTTATATCTCTTGATCAGATGGAGAATTATTCAAAACTTAAACCGTATAAGGGCTGGGACTCATCACGGGACGGCGGCCCGCGACGTATCATCAGGGAGGATATGGTCTAATGAAATCAGAAAGCAATCTGGAGAGAGTGCTGGAAGCTGGTCATTTTGCCGTTACCGCCGAATGTGGACCTCCACGTGGTGCTGATCCTGAGAAGGTCCTGAAAAAAGCGGAACTTGTTAGAGGAAATGTTGATGCCTGCAACGTCACGGATAACCAGACCTCGGTGGTTCGTATGAGTTCGATGGCAGGCTGCATGCTGGTTATGCAGAGTGGAACAGAGCCGTTGATTCAGATGGTGGTTCGCGACCGCAATAGAATCGCACTGCAATCAGACCTGCTCGGAGCCTCGGCTATGGGCATTCGCAACCTGCTCTGTCTTTCCGGGGATCACCAGAAGTTCGGTGACGATCCCCAGGCCAAAAACGTATTCGATATTGACTCGATCCAGCTTATACATCTGGCCAAGACCATGCGCGATGAAGGCGTCTTCCCATCTGGTGACAAGCTGGACGGGGTACCGAAATTTTATATTGGTTGTGCGGTGAATCCGTTTGCCGATCCGTTTGAAATTAGAGTGCCGCGGTTGAAACTGAAAATCGATGCCGGGGCCGATTTCGTGCAAACCCAGTGTATTTACCGTATGGATAAGTTTAAAAAATATATGGAAGAAACCAAAAGACAGGGGCTGCACGAAAAGGTCAAGATTCTTGCCGGTGTCACCCCGCTGAAATCGGCAGGCATGGCAAAATTTATGAACCGGATGGTGGCGGGTATCGAGATTCCCGAAGATATCATTAAGAGAATCGCTGATGAACCAAAGGAAAAACAGGCCGCCAAGGGAATAGAGATCTGCATCGAGCAGATCCATGAAGTGAAGGAGATGGAAGGTATAGCCGGTGTCCATGTAATGGCCATCGAATGGGAAGAAAAACTTAACGAAATCGTTGGGGGAGCGGGTTTACTCCCTCGACCCTTAGTTGAGCAATAAAAGTAGTTTTAATTTTGCCGAATCGCTGAAAGGAGGAAACAGATGGCAGACAAGAAGCTGATCCTGTTGGTAGATGACGATCCTGATTTTGTTGAAGCGGTACGTGTTATTGTTGAAAATGGCGGCTATGAAGTGGAAGTTGCCTATGACGGTAAGGAAGGTCTGGAGGCTGTGGCTGAAAGAAAACCGGATTTAATCGTGCTCGATGTTATGATGCCGGTCATGAACGGTCATGAGGCTTGTGCCAAACTTAAAGGCGACAAGGAGACGGAGGATATCCCCATTATTCTGCTCACCGCTGTAGCCGACCGGGTGACCACGTCCACCTATACCCATCGCGATATGCTGGAATCTGAGGCAGAGGATTATATGCCCAAACCGGTGGAGCCCAATGAACTGCTGGAACGCATTAAAAGCTGGGTAAGCTGAGCTGATGTAAGCCTGCTGCCTGCTTCAATGAGCGGGCAGCAGTTCTGTAAAATATAGATCTCCGCTATTGAGTACCAGGGAAATATCCTTATGGAAATTGTGCGTGTATTGATCGTTGATGATGAGAAGGTAATCCGCGAAGGAGTTGAACGTTCTCTGGCTGGCAGAAATTATCAGATTTCAAAAGCTGAAAGCGGCGAGATCGGTATAGAGATGACCAAGCAGAACGGATACGATATCGTTCTGCTTGATCTTATGATGCCAGGAATTGACGGGTTTGGGGTACTTGATTGGATAAAGGAGCATCAGCCGCAAATAGAGGTCATTGTCATAACCGGTTTCGCAACGGTGTCAAAAGCGGTAACTGCGATGAAGCAGGGAGCCTTCGATTTTGTCGGCAAACCTTTTACGCCCGACTATATCCGCATCGTTGTTGAACGGGCTGTCGACAAGATCAGCCTCGAAGCAGAAGCAGAAAAACTGCGTGAAGAACGGATTTTAAGCCTTGAGGCGATTCAAAACGAACAGAGTCTGCTGAAAACGGTATTCGGCTGTATGGTTGAGGCCGTGTTGATCACCGATCCAAACGCTGTGGTTGTTCACCACAATCCGGCAGCAATCAAGATGCTGGACATCCAGACTGATCCGGTCATCGGTAAACCGCTTGCAGACTCTATTCAGGATCAGGTCGCTGTGCAGATGGTACATGAAGCGATAGCCAAAAACCATGTGGTTACCCGGGAATTTGCACCCGGAACCGTTTCCAGGCGATATTTGCGGGCCCATTGTTCTCCGGTCATTTCATCCAACAGTGAGGGGGATACGATCCTCGGGTCGGTGACAACCTTTGAGGATGTCTCGACACATAAGGAAATCGACAAGATGAAGTCCGAGTTCGTGGCAATGGTTGCCCATGAACTGAAGTCTCCCCTGGCTTCTATAGAACAGATGATTTATGCCCTGCAGGTCAACTGCAAATATGAAGAGGCCAATAGTTGTAATCGGCTGCACGGAAGAATGACAGTGCGGACCAGGGACCTGTTGCGGTTGATTGAAAATCTTCTCAACCTGTCCAAGCTGGAAAGTGGCACCGTAGTCTTCAACCTTGAGCGCACCAAAGGGCACGAAATCATAAGTGATATCGTGGAAGTGGCAAGACCGCAGGCCGAGGCAAAAGATATTAATATCGGTTTTAGCCCGTGCTCTGAGGATTGGTTGTTTAACATAGATTACGATCACATGCGCACGGCAATCATGAACATTGTCTCAAATGCAATCAAGTATACTCCGGAAGGTGGCGACATCAGCATCACAACTTCGGTAATCGGTGGTTTTGCCAATCTTATCTGCAAGGACTCTGGTATCGGCATCAGCAGCGATAACCTTCCCCACATATTTGACCGTTTCTACCGGGTGAAAGGTAAGGCAACCCGTCATATAACCGGTTCGGGGCTCGGACTTTCTCTGGTAAAGGAAGTAGTGGAAGCTCACCAGGGCTATATCGATGTCCGGTCGGATCCGGATAACGGCACCACCTTCACCTTGAGTTTTCCAGTGGTCGAGACGGCAGACAGTATTGTTTGAGCAACCACAGCAGGTGAATTAATAGCCATTTACGTTCTGCCCGTCAGCCGATTTGACCTAATCTAATGCCATCATACTTACTGTTTATTTCAGTGAAGCCAGAGAGGGGGGTGCTTCACTGAAATAAGCAGTACTCACGCCCGTTCTTTGTGTTGTTCCGCTTAATCCAAACAATTCATAGCCAATCATAGATAGAAGGAGAGAGAAAATGATATTTCGTAAGATGGTGGTTCTGCCCGTTTTTCTAGTTGCGGTGTTCGTGCACGTTGCGCTTGCTCAAGCTGAAGATGTGAAAATTGT
>JAQYVS010000081.1 GCA_030145365.1 Desulfofustis sp.
TGGTTTTATCACTGAAGCAACCTGGAAAATTGGAACAAGGCCGGAAGCATGTAAAAAACTATCTGCCACAGGAAGTTTTGAATCTTGTTTCAAGGCTGCCTTGAAAGTGGTGAATTCAAATCTGCTTGCTGCTTCGGTTACCGTTTCTCCTGATTCCGATCAAGCTGCAGTGAGTGTTGGTTTCGAAGGCCTTGCTCTGGTTGTTGACAGCCAGGTTGAACGCTGCAGTGCAGTGATGCAAGAAGACGGTCTCACTATCGGAGAATCTTCTGAATATCCCGTGGTTGAAGGGTGTTTTGGAGATATCTATACGACTATCTGGAGCAGTTCTTTTGTACTGCAGGCCGACGTGATTCTGGCAAAGGGTGCTGAATTTGTATCTCAAATGTCCCTGATAGCCAAACCTTCAGAAGTCCTGCTTGATGTGGCCGGTGGCAGAATTTATGCCGGGTTCGATACTTTAAATAATGACCAGTGGACTAAAATTAACGATCTTGCCGGCAAGTGCAAAGGGCATGGTAAACTCCTGAGAGCAACGGAATCATTTGCAGCAGACAACGATGTGTATGGCTCATCCCGTCCCGAATGGCGGCTCAGTCACCTGGTTAAAAAGGCTCTAGATCCCCAAGGTGTATTTGCTCCTGGAGCATTGCCCGGAAGAGTTTAGACAGGATTTTAAACCATATTGTTTTATCGATCTTAACATAGATGAGGATTTGAATTATGACTGTGTCAGCCAATTATGACGCCATTGCGCAATGTAACAAATGCGGGTTCTGTCATGTAGCCTGTCCAATCTTCAGAGCAACCGGACATGAATCAGGAGTGGCCAGGGGCCGCCTCGCACTTTTACGGGGAATTATTGAAAACCGGATTGAGTGGAACGATGAACTGGAAGATCCACTCTTTACCTGCCTCGGCTGCGGTGCCTGTACGACTAATTGCTTTGGCTCTGTACCCACGGCCGATCTGGTATTAAATGCCCGGTCCGAATATTTTGACAAGGTAGGTAAAAAACCGGCGCACCGACTTCTGTTTGAACACCTGCTTCCCTACCCAAAGCGGCTGCATCTGGCGGCTAGGACTGCGGCGCTTGGCAAGAACTCAGGTGCTTCCAAACTTGCCAACGCCTTGGGGCTGCTCCGTATTTTTGGCAGAGACCTGCCAAGAGCCGAAGGGATAGTTGAAAAGCTTCCCATGTCTTCATTTCGGGGAACGACCAAGCCCGGAGTCTATGAAGGTGAAGGGAAAGATCTTAAAATCGGCTATTTTGTAGGCTGCGGTGTCGATGTGATTCAGGTTGAGACTGGAAAAGCTACGTTTGAATCATTAAAGAAAATCGGCAAATCGGTGACGGTACTCGATAACTGCTGCTGCGGACTGCCGCCATGGAGTTATGGAGATATTGAAAACACGAAAGTATTGGCAGAAAAGAATCTGAAAATATTCGCCGAAACTGACGTCGATGTCATTGTCACCGACTGCTCGAGCTGTGCATCATTTCTAAAAGAATATAAAAAGGTCTATAAAGATGACCAGCAGAAGCTCGAACTCGTGGAAAAAACCCGGTCGAAGATTAGAGACGTAGTCGAGTTTCTTCATGCATCCGAGTTCGGTGAGAGTGGCGACAAGGCGAAAGAAGTGGTCGACAGTTATCATGATTCCCATGCAGTCGGTACCGATGCTGTTCAGAAAGTGGTTTCCAAAGATGGAAAAGCAATCGTCACCTATCATGATCCATGTCATGCAGTTCGCGGCCAGGGAATCCAATCTGAAAGCAGGGAACTTCTGAAGAGTCTGCCGAATATTGAGTTTCGAGAAATGGCGGAGGCTGACTGGTGTTGTGGCGGTGCAGGGTCCTATGCCTTGACTCATTACGACCTGTCCCAGAAAGTACTTGATCGTAAGATTGATAATCTGAAAAAAACCGAGGCTGATATACTGGTTACCAGTTGTCCGGCCTGTATGATTCAGCTCGCCTGGGGAATTAGAAAACATGGTCTGAAGACCCGGATTTTCCATATTTCCGAGATGACTTCGTATAAAGAAAGTGTTGTAGCCTGAACGTAGCAGGCAATCTGATCGATGGATTGAACAGGTTGCCTGCAACGTACTAGAATGATAAGGAATATAATTACTTCAAGTTCGCTGATACTTACAATAAATATTTATCGTGTTCAGATCTGTAGATGATCTTGCTGAAACGTTCATTATCTAATAGTCTAGTTCCGATTTGGTCTGTCCAGAATATATTGCTGATAGACCGTGGTTTGAGCCAGCACGGGTTGGCATAGCTCTTTGGCCACCGGATTGGTAAAGAATTCTATTGGAACGTTTGCAGTGATATCGGGCAATGCGGCCGGATAAAAAGTTAGTTTTTTGTAACATTGCATGTTACTTTGTCACACTGTTTTGCTGGCGAAGAGAGAATTCGATGGCTCTGCGTAGACGGTGCCTGGCTTACCACTGAGTCACGTGGTCTACATTTTTTAACAAGGTATGTGTGTGCTGGTGCGGCTGTTGCTGTGCTATGCGCTGCACAATTAATTAAGCCCGGCCTGTGCGTTGATCGCGTCAGGTAACAAGGGGGCTGAACACGACTATTGAGGTGAATTCATGAACGGTAAAATGCAAACGATTGATGGTAATACCGCAGCATGTCACGTGGCTTACGGCATGAGCGAGGTAGCAACCATATACCCGATCACTCCTTCCAGTCCTCTGGGGGAGATAGCAGATGCTTGGGCAGTCGCAGGCAGGAAAAACATTTTTGGTGAGAAACTGAATGTTAAGCAGATGCAGTCCGAGGCTGGTGCTGCAGGCGCCGTGCATGGTTCATTGGTTGGAGGGGCCGTTACCTGTACCTTTACCGCTTCCCAGGGACTGCTGCTGAAAATTCCCAATATGTATAAAATAGCCGGAGAGCTGCTGCCTACAGTTTTTCATGTTACCGCCCGCTCATTATCGGCTCATGCCCTGTCAATTTTCGGCGATCAGGCCGATGTTATGGCAACCCGGCAGACCGGTTTTGCTCAAATCGTTTCCAGTTCAGTTCAGGAGGTTATGGATCTTGCTCTGGTTGCCCATCTGGCAACCATTGAAGCGTCGGTTCCATTCCTCCACTTCTATGACGGATTCAGGACTTCCCATGAGATCCAGAAAATTGAGGTCATCGATTATGACGATATGGCCAAGCTGTTTAACTGGGATGCCTATTGGGCCTTTAAAAAGCGAGCTATTAATCCCGAGCGTCCAGATACAAGAGGAACTGCTCAGAACCCCGATATTTATTTTCAGAGCCGTGAAGCGTGTAACACATACCATCTGGCGACTCCGGCCATCGTGGCCAAATATATGGAACAAGTCAGCAAACTTACCGGCCGTACCTACAACCTGTTTGACTATGTTGGAGATCCTCAGGCAGAACGGGTCGTCGTAGCAATGGGTTCCGGTTGTGAAGCTATTGAAGAAACGGTAAATGCGATGAACAATCAGGGCGAAAAGGTGGGTCTGGTTAAAGTTCGCCTGTATCGCCCGTTTGATGTTGACGCCTTCATGGCTGCGGTTCCTGCATCGGCCAAATCAGTTACGATACTTGACAGGACAAAAGAACCGGGTGCAGTTGGTGAACCGCTTTACACAGATATCTGTGCCGCCTACATCGACAAAGGTGCGGTACCTCCCAAGATACTGGCAGGACGCTACGGTCTGAGTTCAAAAGAATTCAATCCGTCAATGGTTAAAACTATCTATGACAATATGGCAGCAGCTGAGCCCAAGAAACATTTCACCGTTGGCATCAACGACGATGTTACCCATCTATCACTGCCGGTGGAAGAGGTGTTTAAAGCAGAACCGGAAGGCAACATCAGGGCTAAGTTCTGGGGACTCGGTTCAGACGGAACTGTCGGCGCCAACCAGAGTGCCATCAAAATCATCGGTGACAACACCGAAAAGTATGCCCAGGGCTATTTCGCTTATGATTCCAAGAAATCGGGTGGTATCACCATATCTCATCTTCGCTTCGGTGACGTGCCGATCAAGTCGACCTATCTGATCAACGAGGCTGATTTTGTCGCCTGTCATAACCCGACCTATGTCAATATCTATGATGTTCTTGAAGGCATTAAAGACGGGGGAACCTTTCTGCTCAACTGTCCGTGGTCGGTTGATGAGATGGAAGATCAGCTCCCCGGTGACATGAGAAAAGCTATTTATGATAAGAAACTCAAGTTTTTGACTGTCGATGCGATAAAAATAGCACAGGACGTCGGACTTGGCGGCAGGATCAACATGATTATGCAGACCTGCTTTTTCAAGCTCGCCAATGTCCTGCCCATCGAAGAAGCGATCGATCTGCTGAAAAAAGACATCCAGAAGACCTTCGGCAAGAAAGGTGATCATATTGTCGCCATGAATATCAGTGCGGTGGACAACACCCTTGATAATCTTGTGGAAATAGAAGTTCCCGATTCCTGGGGACAGGCTGCCGGCAGTATTCCACCCATGCCTGAGACAACTAAATATGTGGACCAGATTATGCGTCCGGTTCAAGCCCTTAAAGGTGACGACCTGCCGGTAAGTGTCTTCCCGCCGGACGGCGTTTTCCCAACTTCGACAGCTCGTTATGAAAAGCGCGGTGTCGCGGTAAGTGTGCCGGAGTGGATTTCCGGTGAATGTATTCAGTGCAATCAGTGTTCGTTCATCTGTCCTCATTCGGCAATCATCCCGATACTGGCGACAGACGAGGAACTTACGGGCGCACCGTCAACCTTTGAGACGCTTCCTGCTGTTGGAAAAGCAGTTAAGGGGAATGAGTTCAGAATCCAGGTCAACACCCTGGATTGTCAGGGATGTGGAAACTGTGTGGATATCTGCCCGGCCAAAAATAAGGCCCTGGTTATGAAGCCGACCAGTACCCAGACCGAGCGGGAAGTTCCCAATTTTGAATTTTCTCAGACGATTCCTTACAAAGGCGGAATCATGAACCGCGACTCGATAAAAGGCAGTCAGTTCTATCAGCCACTGCTTGAGTTCTCCGGAGCCTGTGCCGGTTGCGGTGAAACACCATACGTGAAAGTGTTGACCCAATTGTTTGGCGAGCGTATGACCATTGCCAACGCCACTGGTTGCAGTTCAATCTGGGGTGGATCTGCACCATCGTCTCCTTATTGTGTGAACGCTGACGGCCATGGACCGGGGTGGGCCAGCTCATTGTTTGAAGATGCCGCTGAGTATGGATATGGAATGGCTCTGGCCTACAGCACCAGGAGAAATGCTCTGGCCACGAAGGTTGAAAAGGCGCTTGAATCAGACATTTCGGCTGAACTCAAGCAAGCATTCACCACCTGGCTCGGCGTAATGAATGATGCTGAAAAATCCCGCGAAGTCAGTGATAAGCTCAAGGCTTTGTTAACAGATACTTCCGGTGGTGACCTACTCACCGAGATTGCCAATTCAACTGAACTTTTCACCAAGAAATCTCACTGGATTGTCGGCGGAGATGGCTGGGCATATGATATCGGTTACAGCGGTCTTGATCACGTCATGGCACAGAGTGAAGATATTAACATACTGGTGATGGATACCGAAGTGTACTCAAACACCGGTGGTCAGTCTTCAAAGGCTACGCAGACTGGTGCGGTGGCTAAGTATTCGGCTTCTGGTAAGAAAGTGTCGAAGAAGGATCTGGCCCGGATGATTATCACCTACGGTCATGCCTATGTGGCCTCGGTATCCATGGGTGCCAACAAGCAGCAAATGATGAAGGCCTTTGCGGAGGCAGAACGGCATCCTGGACCGTCTCTGGTGGTCTGTTATGCACCCTGTATTGCCCATGGCTTAAGAGCCGGTATGGGTAAAACCCAGCGGGAAGCACAGCTCGCAGTCGAGAGCGGTTACTGGCCGATGTTCCGCTATAACCCTGCTTTGGCTGATGAGGGCAAGAATCCTTTCATCCTTGACTATAAGGAACCCAACGGAACCCTGCAGGACTTCCTGTCAAGCGAGGTCAGATTTGCAGCCCTGGAGAAGACTCATCCAGAGGAGTCAAAGCGGCTTCGCGCTAAGCTTGAAGAAGAGGTAAATGACCGCTACAAGCTCCTTAAAGCTATGGCGGAAACTGGGATAGGCGTTTAAGATTAATAGATCAGGGGAAGAGGGGGCATCCCTCTCTTTCCCTGAACGATTTCTGTTGATAGATATGGAAGATAACGTTTTTCGAGCCATTGAGCAGAGGAAGGTTTCGGCCCAGATCGTTGATCAGGTGAAAAGTCTGATTGCCAACGGCAGGCTTAAACCGGGTGACGCCCTTCCGCCTGAGCGGGAACTTATGAAAGTGTTCAATGTCAGCCGCCCTACCTTACGGGAGGCGTTGAATACTTTGTCCACCATGGGCTTTGTTCAGATGGCCCAACGTCGTCGGACCCGCGTTAAGTCGCTGGTTCCGAGCAATATAACCGAACCGTTACACCATCTGCTCAAAGACGATATCAAGGTCTCACTTGAGCTGATCGAATCTCGGACAATAATTGAAACGGGTAATATCAGACTGGCCGCCAAACGTGCGACTCTAGAAGACATCGAACGTTTGGAGCAGTGTCTTGAGAAAATGCGGAAAAAGCTCAAAGACAACACTTCATTCAATGAAGAGGATGCTGGATTTCACCTGGCGATTGCGGAAGCCACCCACAATAAAATTCAGACCCACTTGATGTTTTCAATCTATGACCTGCTCAAAGAGAAAGTGGGGCTTTGTTACTATGATGATGAGACGGAGTATATTTTTAATCAACACTGCAGTATCGTTGAGGCTATAAAAGCCAAAGATGAAGATCTGGCACAGGCCAGAATGGAAGAACACTTATCTTATATTGAATCATTATTGAACCGGCTTATCGGTAAAGAAACCGGAAGCGGGAAAAAGTAGTTTCGTAGGCTTTCAGCGGGCATACTCCTCATAGCTGATATCTGACATTTCTTGATTTTCCTCCACTGGCGTAGATTCAGCCATCGCCTTCTGCTGCTCCACTGGTAGAGATTTAGCCACCGCTTTCTGCTCCTCAACTGGCGGAGATTTCACTACCACCTTCTGCTGCTCCACTGGCGGAGATTTCACCATCGCTTTCTGCTCCTCCACTGGCGGAGACTCAGCCATCATTTGCTGCTCAATTAATTTTTTACCCACGTAATTCCAATGCCATGACTCCCATGGCATTTTATAACGGTTATACTTGGAATAGGTTTGTTCAAAGCCAAATTCATTCCCATTTTCAAGCAGCCATTGATACTGTACCGTGTCGGCAAAACTCCAATTGCTTGGATGAAAATCCAAAGCAGTGCCCAGCATGTGCTGTGAATAACCCGGTGGAGCAACATAGCGGACTATGTCGTCAAAATTGCGGCCATTGGTGAGCATACGTTGAAATATACGTTCCTGATAGTTTTTGCTTCTATAAGAAGAATCGATCTTCAGCTCAATTCCATCCTCTTTTGCCTTCTCCAGCATGTTCAACAGCGGCAGATGGGCTTTATCTAATACAAAGAGTTTACTCTTGTTATGAGTGTATTGTTCCGGGATCTGTTTGAGTTTTTCAAGCGGCAGATATGTAGGAAAAAGCCGGTTGCCGGTATAGGGTTCAGGCACCTGGTAGTGGGCCCCGTTAATAGTTACCGTCTCGACCACGTTATCATACTTTATTGGTGGTAAATCAGCGGAAATATTTAGCGGAACAGCTGCATGTTCAAGAGCACTGCATACCTGTGCACCTAAAAATAACAGGATGAGGATCGTGCCTATAAAGGGACATCTAAAACTGAGTGTTTCGATCATGAGTTTCATTGAAGCCAGGTTCTGGCCAGATTAATTTTTTCTCAACTATTATAATTACGGCAGGTAGTTTTAACAAAGACTGAACGTACCGGCAAGAGGAGTGTTTGAATTCAGTGCTTCGATAATTCTCGAGTGATTTCAGGACCAGCGCCAGGTCAGACGGTATTTCATTTGAAAATGGGGGTAATTTTTAAATTTTTTAGCAGTGATAGGAGTCA
>JAQYVS010000106.1 GCA_030145365.1 Desulfofustis sp.
ATTTTACAACAGCTTTTTTCTAAACGGTAGGCCTTACTACAACGGAGTATTGGAAGAAGATAACAGCAAATTGATAACTGTTATTTGGCAATATTTACTATGATGGTAAAGAGCAGAGTTAAAACTGTTCCTGTACACCTCTGTTCAATATAAGAATAGTGGTTATCATAGCATTTAATTGTCCAAATGCTTTTATTAGGTAAAACATTTCATTTACCGAAATAAAAATTACATTAGTTCAAAGGGCGGAATTAATGCCCCCTTGCCAGGGTGAAAAACCCAATCATTAGGCACCATGCCTGCTTTTAAAGGAGCAAAAAATGAGGATTGGCGTACCGAAGGAAATTTATGAAGGCGAGCGGCGTGTTGCAACAACGCCGGAAGTAGCCGTCATGATACAAAAGCTTGGTTTTGAGATAGCTGTCGAATCACAGGCCGGCATGGCTGCAAAATTTACCGATACTGCCTATACGGAGGCAGGTGCTAAAATCGTGAAGGATGCTGCCAGTCTCTATGATCAATCGGATATTATTCTAAAAGTCCGTGCTCCCGGGATAGATGAAAAGACCGGGATAAACGAGCGTGAGCTCTTGCGAGAAGGACAAACACTCATCAGTTTCATTCAGCCCGGACAAAATGAAGATTTGATGAAGGACTTGTCGGCTCGGAACATTTCGGTGCTTGCTATGGATTCCATCCCGCGAATATCGAGAGCCCAGAAAATGGATGCCTTGAGCTCAATGGCTAACATAGCTGGGTACCGTGCAATCGTTGAGGCTGCACAGCACTTCGGCAGGTTTTTTACCGGGCAGATAACCGCTGCTGGAAAAATTCCTCCGGCCAAGGTAATGGTCATCGGCGCCGGCGTCGCCGGTCTTTCAGCAATTGGTGCTGCCAAAAGCATGGGAGCAATAGTTCGTGCCTTTGACACTCGTCCTGAAGTCAAAGAACAAGTCGAGAGTATGGATGCTGAATTCCTGATGCTCAACTTTGAAGGCGAGAACGGTACCGGTGCGGGTGGTTATGCCAAGGTCATGAGCGATGAATTCATCAAAGCTGAAATGAAGCTTTTTGCAGAACAGGCTCTTGAAGTTGACATCATTATCACCACCGCCCTGATACCTGGCAGACCGGCACCTGAGTTGATCACCGAAGAGATGGTGGCAACCATGAAAGAGGGGAGTGTTATCGTCGACCTCGCAGCTGAAATGGGAGGTAATTGCAAACTCACCGAAGCAGATAAGGTTGTGATTAAGGAGGGGGTTACCATAATCGGCTACACGGACTTGCCATCGAGACTCGCTACCCAGTCCAGCCAACTATACGCCAACAATCTGCGTCATTTACTGACAGATCTGACTCCTGAGAAAGATGGCAACATTGCCATAAACATGGAAGATGAAATCATTCGTGGTGCGACGGTAATTAAAAACGGGGAGATAACCTGGCCGCCACCTGCGCCTCAAATCTCGGCTGCTCCGGCCAAGCCCGCTGCAGCGCCGGTTTTAGAAAAAGTGGAAGAGAAAAAGAAGCGGCCATGGGGACCGCTGCTTGCCCTGGTCATCGGTGCTGCTGCCATGCTGGGGATCGGCAGCGTTGCGCCTCCCGAGTTTATGTCACACTTGACCGTTTTCGTACTGGCTTGTTTTATCGGCTATATGGTCATTTGGAATGTGACTCCGTCGCTGCACACACCACTGATGAGTGTAACCAATGCTATCAGTTCAATTATTATCATTGGGGCACTTCTGCAGATTTCTTCCGGCAACGGTTTTATCGTCCTGCTTGCCGGCATCTCGGTTCTCATAACCAGCATTAACATATTTGGCGGATTCGCCGTTACTCAGCGAATGCTGTCCATGTTCAGGAAATAGGAGAAAGCTCATGTCACAGGGTATTGTAACGGTGGCTTATATCGGCGCGACCATATTGTTTATTCTTGCCCTGGGTGGTCTCAGTACTCAGGAGACATCCAGACGGGGAAATCTGTACGGCATATTGGGCATGGCATTAGCGCTGCTGGCTACCTTGATCGGCATCGTTTCGGACAACTATTTCATCTTGTTTCTCGGTGTACTCGTTGGCGGCTCCATTGGCTTAATGCTGGCTAAAAAGGTTGAGATGACTCAGATGCCAGAATTGGTTGCTATTTTGCACAGCCTGGTCGGTCTGGCTGCAGTCCTTGTTGGGTTTGCCAACTTTATGGATCATGGTACAGTGTTGACCGGTGTGGATAAGACAATCCATGATGTGGAGACATATCTTGGCATCCTGATTGGTGCCCTGACATTTTCCGGATCCATTGTCGCCTTCCTCAAGCTGAGTGCCAGGATCAGTGGTAAACCGCTTTTGCTGCCATTAAGGCACTGGTTTAATCTGATTTTGTTAATTCTCGCTATCTGGCTCTGTTTTAGATTTATAGATCAATCTGCAGCCGGCAGCGGCATGCTCCCACTCTTAGCAATGACCATTATTGCCCTGGTCTTCGGAGTGCATATGGTCATGGCAATTGGCGGGGCGGATATGCCGGTGGTTGTTTCGATGCTCAACAGTTACTCTGGTTGGGCGGCGGCAGCCACGGGCTTCATGCTGAGCAATGATCTCCTGATCGTTGTCGGAGCTCTGGTCGGAAGCAGCGGGGCTATCCTCAGCTTTATCATGTGCCGTGCAATGAACCGTAACTTCATCTCGGTTATCGCAGGCGGCTTTGGTACGGCTGGCGGTGAAATGGCTGCCGGATCCGAGGATGAGGTTGGAGAAGTAGTGCCTATAGAGGCAGCCGACACAGCCGATCTATTGCTTGAGGCCAGGGAGGTCATGATTATACCTGGCTATGGCATGGCTGTTGCGCAGGCTCAACATGTGGTTAACGACATTACCAGGAAACTGCGGGATAAGAAAATTAACGTGCGTTTTGGTATCCATCCAGTTGCCGGCCGTATGCCCGGTCATATGAATGTGCTACTCGCAGAGGCCAAAGTTCCCTATGACATCGTCTTTGAACTTGATGAAATAAACGATGATTTTCCCCATGTTGACGTTTCAATCGTCATCGGTGCCAATGATATCGTCAACCCGGCTGCCCAGGAGGTCCCGGACAGTCCGATTGCCGGGATGCCAGTACTTGAGTGCTGGAAAGGCAAGACCACCATCGTCCTGAAACGTTCCATGGCCACAGGTTATGCGGGTGTGTCAAATCCATTGTTTTATAAAGAAAACACCCGAATGCTGTTTGGTGATGCCCGAGAAAGTCTCAGCAGCGTCTTAAAGCATCTGGATTGAAAGAAATAGACCGCATTTGGCCAAGGGAACAGTTGACCCTGCAGCTGATACTCAATTCACGCCTACTCAGGTCCGCTTATAAACTGAGCATCTCTGAACCAGGATGTTCAAGAGTTAACCCGAGTAGGCTGCGCTTTAACCGAGGATGACCAGGAAAAAAATACGATTCTCAATAGAATAGTTCCCTGTAAATGTTGCCGAAGTTCATCTCTTGAGCTTAGTGATTATGTAATGTTTTCACTTAGCCTTTTCTGCCTCCGATAAAGCGATAGACTATTGCACCCAGGACACCACCGACAATCGGAGCTACCCAAAAAAGCCAAAGTTGAGCGAGAGCCCAGTCACCGGCAAAAACAGCTACCCCGGTACTTCGGGCAGGGTTTACAGATGTGTTCGTAACCGGGATACTGATTAAATGAATTAATGTGAGGCAGAGACCAATGGCAATTGGAGCAAAGCCCTGAGGGGCACGGTCATCTGTGGCACCGAGGATAACGATAAGAAACATCATTGTCATAACAATTTCGGTAACAGCGGCTGCAAGAAGAGAATACCCTCCCGGTGAATGTTCGCCGAAGCCGTTTGAGGCAAAACC
>JAQYVS010000222.1 GCA_030145365.1 Desulfofustis sp.
TAGCATCGGTTCTCGATATTGTCAGCCAGGCATTTGGAGAAGAAGATGTAGCCAGTTTGGTCCGGGACCTGGTAAACGATGAGACTGCCGAACCGGTGGTATCGCTTCTTGCGAGAAAAGAAGATTTGGACGTCGGCCATATTCTTTTTACTCGGGCCCGACTTGAACCCGAAAATCATTTCAAAGTCTCAATCCTTGCCCCGCTGGCAGTAGTTCCCGATTTTCAGAAGCAAGGAATTGGCGGGCAATTGATCGATGCAGGGCTTGATATTCTGCGAGTGAATGATGTTGCTCTGGTATTTGTTCTTGGTAATCCCGACTATTACAATAGACAGGGATTCATAACCGCAGGCAGACTTGGCTTGGATGCTCCTTATCCGATTCCTAAAAAGAATAGTGGTGCCTGGATGGTGCGTGAATTATCTTCGGGAAAACTTGGAAACTATCATGGAACCGTTCGCTGTGCTGCATCAATGGATAGAGCTGAATATTGGCGCGAATAAGCAGCTTCGTGGCAATCTTCCTCATCGATAAATCTTCTTCCCCCATGATGATCCGAGTGTATCTGGAAATTAAGAGATGGTTGCAATTGCCCGCTGATGCAATATAGTTGCATCAACTTCTGCCAATAATTAACAGGTTCGGTGAACAAATTGGATCGATATTTTCGTTTTTTCACACTATCAATTTTACTATTATTTATAGTAAGTACAAAGGTTTTGGCCGAGCCCAAACCCATCGTTTTCGTTTCGATTCTCCCGCAGAAATTTTTTGTGCAACAAATTAGCAAAAATAAGTTTGACATTGAAGTAATGGTTAAGCCGGGGGCAAGTCCACACACCTACGAGCCGAAACCTTCGCAAATGAAAAAGTTGGCAGCCTGTCGTGGTTATTTCACCATTGGGGTTGCACTTGAGAAGGTCTGGTTGGATAAAATTGCCACTATTAACCCGGACATGAAGGTGATTCATACCGAGGCGGGGATTGAAAAAATAGCCATGCAGGGTATGCATCACGATGATGACGACTCTAATAGAAAGCAGCGTGAAGGTGGTGATGCTGAGCATGACCATAGTGGATTGGACCCTCATATCTGGCTTTCCCCGGCTCTGGTAAAAACTCAGGCAGCAACTATTACAGATAGCTTGATTGAGCTTGATCCTGGCAGTGCATCGTTTTATCAAGATAATTTTAATCGATTCAAGGCAAGGATTACGGAACTGGATACTCAGTTGCTGAGCTTGTTGGAAGATAAAAAGGGTATGAAATTCATGGTCTTCCATCCTTCCTGGGGATATTTTGCCCGAAACTACGGACTTGAACAGGTTGCCGTGGAAATTGAAGGGAAAAGCCCAAAGCCGGCACACCTTAAAACCTTGATTAGTCAAGCCAAAGAAGAGGATATACGCGTTATTTTTGCCCAACCCCAGTTTTCTCGAAAAAGTGCCGGGGTCATCGCCAGGGAAATTAATGGAGAAGTCGTCCTTGTGGATCCTCTGGGTGAAAACTGGTTTGAGAATATGAGCTACGTTGCAGATAAATTCAGTAAAGCCCTACGGTGAATCTAACCCATGAGACGTGCGATAGTTGAAATATCCGATCTGTGTTTTTCCTATAGTGGGAAAGAAGTATTGCACGGTATTGATCTGGTGATAGAAGAGGGGGATTTTGTTGCAGTAATCGGCCCCAACGGCGGTGGTAAGACGACACTTTTAAAACTGGTACTGGGGCTGTTGAGACCGACCAGAGGGTCGGTAAAAATCATGGGCAGTACCTCCGGAGTAAAAAATGTGGAGGTTGGCTACGTGCCTCAACAGATCAATCACAATTTGAGTTTCCCGGCAACAGCTCTTGATATTGTGATGATGGGAAAACACGGCCCTGAAAGACGTTTATCGTTTGGCTCTGCGGCACAGGATCGGCTTGATGGTATGGCTGTTCTGGAAAAAATGGGGATCTCCGAGATTCATAACCGCAAAATCAGTGCCCTGTCCGGAGGTCAGAGACAGCGTGTACTGATTGCCAGAGCCCTGGTGACCAAACCGAAATTACTTGTACTGGACGAACCAACCGCTTCAATTGATACCCGAGGCCAGACCGAATTTTATGAACTTCTGAACGAGTTGAACAAGGAGATAACTATTCTCATGGTGAGTCACGATTTGTTGACCATTTCATCCTACGCAAAGTCAATTGCCTGTGTGAATAAGCGTCTCCATTACCACGAAATGTTTGAAACATCCGGAGAATTGCTTAACGCCTTTTATGCCTGCTCTGTGTACGATGATTGTCCAGTTTCATCGGTGGTGCCACTGGCTCAGGAGAAACAGGTGGCGGCAGAAGAGGCAGACAATGGTTGAAGCGCTGCAGTTTGAATTTATGCGCAATGCACTTCTGGCAGGTGTGACCGCCAGTATTCTATGCGGTGTTATCGGGAGTTTGATCGTAGTCAACAGATTGGTGTTTCTTTCCGGCGGAATTGCGCACAGTGCCTACGGCGGCATTGGGCTCGCCTTTTTCCTGGGGCTGCCCTACATGGTTGGTGCTGTTGCTTTCTCGTTTGTCTCGGCCATGGTTATGGCGGCAGTCTCAGCCAGGAGCAAACAACGGGCCGATACCATTATCGGCGTCATGTGGGCCGGCGGTATGGCTGTAGGTATTTTGCTGATCGATATGACTCCCGGGTACAACGTTGATCTGATGAGTTACCTGTTCGGCAGTATTTTGAGTGTGCCCCAGTCTGATCTGATATGGATGGCCCTGGTCGGTACGGCGATTCTCCTCCTGGTTTTTTATTTTTTCAAAGATCTGCTGGTAATGTCCTATGACGAAGAATTTGCCATGGTTCGCGGTGTGCCGGTTAAGCGTCTCTATTATATGTTGATCGGTATTGTTGCCATAACCGTGGTAATGGTGGTGCAAGTTGTCGGCTTGATCCTGGTCATTGCACTTCTGACGATACCCCCCTATATCGCCGAAAAATACACCAGTTCGTTGGCCCAGATGATGCTTCTGTCCTGTTGTCTTGGAGTTGTCTTCACCACAGGAGGGCTGTGGCTTTCCTATAGTTTTGATTTGACTTCAGGTGCTGCAATTATCTTCTTGGCAGGTGTTGTGTTTTTTCTCTCACTTATTGTCGACAAACTGATTGATATGAGAAAGCGGCAGATCATGCTCAGGTCACATCAAGAGGAAATGCAATAAGTCTATGTGCCGAAATTGCGATTATCAGAATTTACTTGAATCTGCCGGGGTGGAAGCCACGAGAAACCGGATACATATACTCGAAGTTATCGGCAATAATAAATATCCATTAACGGCAACCGATGTTTTTAACACCGTGGAGCGCGACCATTCAATAAATCGGGTAACCGTATATCGAATTCTGGATCTGCTGGTTGAAAAACAACTGGTAGAACGATTGAGCACTGGAGGCAGAGCCGCACATTTTGGTATGGCCCCAAATGAAAATCATGTCTCGCATCCCCATTTTTACTGTACCCATTGCGGACAAATGGACTGTCTGAATCCGGAGAGTCTGAATATTTCCTCTGACAATCTTAAGAAGACGTTTCCCGGAGAGATACAGAGAATTGAAATCAGAGTGGACGGCGTCTGCAGAAACTGTTTGAGGCTTAAGGGCCTTAAGAATCACTAAATCATTGTTACGGAGCAGGAAGACATCAGGTAGGCTTCAGGGGATTTTCAAGTTCGTAACGTTCAATTTTTCTGCGCAATGTGTCCTTGGATATTCCTAACTCTCTGCAGGTCATCATTTTTTTCCATTTGTTGCGCTGCAAGGCACCAAGAATAGCCTGTTTTTCTATTTGTTCTAGGCTCAAGGCCCCGCTTTGCAATTCTCTTTCAAAATTATTTTCTGGTTCGTCGGAATGAAATGAATCAGGGAGATGCCTCTCATGGATAAGACCGCCGGGGCACAGGATAAATGCATATTCTATAATATTTTCCAGTTCCCTGATATTGCCGGGAAAGGGGTGCTGCATCAATTGTCTCAGGACACCATCGCTGATGCCGTTTATGTCTTTTTGTTTTTCGGCCCGGAACTTGTCGACAAAATGTTCGACCAGCAGAGGGATATCTTCCTTTCTGTCCCGCAGTGGAGGCAGGGTAATATTGACCACATTGAGTCTGTAA
>JAQYVS010000291.1 GCA_030145365.1 Desulfofustis sp.
CAGCCGAGACAGCCGTCACTTTCTATCGCGCTATACTTCGGTACGGGAAAGAACCTTGGTTCTGTTAATTTCACTTCGATGTGATATTTTGATGACATATTATTTTCTCATATATATCTAATGCAGGGTCAGGAAATCCCGTTTAGCTATTCAATTTCAGGTCGCGGCAGCAGGCCGGCGGCCTTTATCACATCCGGTAAAAGTTCCTCTGCTTCTATCGCCTGGAGATGGACACCTTTGATACCGCTCAGGTTCTTTACGGCCTCGATAAGTTCAAGAGTTATCTTGATACCTTCTGCTTTGGGTTCGGCTGCATCTTTCATTCTCTTGATCATATCGTCTGGGACCTCAATTCCGGGAACGTTAGCGTTCATGTACTTGAGCATGCCGGCAGAACGCGGCACGATGATCCCCGGCAGGATAGCTGCCCTGTCGGTCAGCCCCATATCTTCTGCGCGTCTTACAGCTTCTGCGAAACGCTTGATGTCATAGACAGCCTGGGTCTGGATGAAGTCGGCACCAGCGTCTATTTTCTTTGCAAGCCTTATCGTTCGGAATTTCTCAGGCGGTGCGAGGGGTGTCCATGCCGCACCAATGAAGAAAGGTGCCGCAGGGGAGATCGAGTCCCCTCCATCCTGAACAGCGTCATCGCCGAGGCCCTTGACAATCGAGATCAACTGGATGGAATCAATGTCATAGACGTTCTTTGCACAGGGATGGCCTTTGAGTTTACCGCCTCCGCCCGCTGACTGATGGTCGCCGGAAAGGCAGAGGACATTTCTCATCCCTAAGGCCCAGGCACCGAGCAGGTCCGACTGTATTGCGATGCGGTTCCTGTCGCGACATACTATCTGCATTACCGGTTCGAGGCCTTGCTGAAGAAGGACTTTTGAAGCAGCTATACTTGACATGCGAACGACGGCGGTCTGGTTATCGGTTACGTTATAAGCGTCGGCAACTCCCCGAAGAATTTCTGCTTTTTTTATCACCTCAGCGGGATCAGGGCCCCTGGGGGGACCAACTTCTGCAGTTACGGCGAAATGGTTGCCGGCAAGGATACTTTTCAGGTTACTTACTACAGGTGTCTTCATTATCTAAGGTCCTCCCGGATTACTCTTTTTGGGCCGCCATGACGCGAATTCGACCAGTCCTTTGTCTTTTTCATTTGAGAGAGGGATTCGAGTTGGCCGCGTTCGTCTGCACGTTCGACGATAAGGTTCCAGATACAGTCCACATCTTCATCGAGTTCACATTTCCCATTTTTCCGCGTTCCGCCGCATGGACCGTTTAACAGGCTCTTGGCACATCGAGCAATGGGACAGTATCCGAATGTTTCGCCGAGGACGCAGTCACCGCAGGCAGCACATCTCGCGACCCACAAACCATCTTCCTGGCGAATGGTCAGGGCCGAAGTGTTTACGCCTGGATAGACAGGTATAGGATCGTATCGCTCTGCCAGTGCTTGTACGCCGATGCCGCAGGCAATGCTCATTATAGCATCCACTTCTTCTGCCTTTTCAGCTAACTCCTCAACAAACTCCCATTCACATTGCTTTTCGATTGTGCATGTTACTATCTCAATTGAGCAGCCATGCTTTTTTAAAGCCATGCGAAGCAGCGGAGCAAGCGTTTCTACCTCTTTTTCGCCGCCTGCGGCACATTCTGCAACGCAGGTTGCACAACCTGCCAAGAGTAGTTTGTTGTGGCCTTTGAGTTTATCAATAAGCTCATCAAGAGGTTTCCATTCTGCAAAAATCACAGTTATTCTCCTTTCATCGGGTTTAAGCCAAGGTTCTCAATCGCCTTGGCACGGGCTTTTGCAATATCGAAAAGTTCTTCCGGCGATTGCGGTAATTTGCGGCTGATTCCAACTCGCTCCCCCGCGTATCCTATCTTTTCGAGTAATCCGTGAATATATTCAATTCGTTTTTCGGCACGCAAGCTTCCTACGAGGAATTTACAGCTCTGTTTGGGGCATGCAATAATTTCAACGCCATCGGCACCAGCTTCAAGTATCTTGAGGATATAGGGCACCTCGACCTTGCTGCTGCAAGGCATCATTATAGTACGAATGGACACCCCCTGGCCCCCTAAAGACCATATTGAGTCTTTTGCTTCACCATTGAGGCAATGTTGACAACACAACAGGACTACTTCACAGTCCTGGTTCCCGCGGTTCAATTTGCTACCCATATTTCCTTCCCAAACGTAAAAACAGCTTAAAATATTGCCCTCCGAGCTCCTGGGCACCATGCATACTGATGATACTTCACTCGCAGTTATAAATCCCTTAAACAAAATAGTACAATATTGAATCAATCAATTTAAGTAATTTTGATATTATAGTCAATAGTAACTTTGAGCAAAACCACACATCCTTAGCAACACAGGATTAAGGGTGGCTTATGGCCACTTCCGCCCTATTAGTTTTTTATAATCTGAAGGCATGTATCCGTTTGAGTAGAAACATCCTGCACATATCCTGTAGCAAGCCAAATACAAAACAGTTGTACCTTTGGTTGTATTTTAGTAATAGCAAAAATTCTTGGCTTTTCATAAATATCACAACTGTAAGTTCATATGATAATTATACGTTCAGGAATGTAAACGTATATATAATCCTGGTGTGCTCACAACGGCCCGATGGATGGGATGAGTTTTGACAAGGTTATAGTGAGGAGCTGGAACTCACAAATTTACGCTTGCCTGGGGCGTGCCGGTAATGTCGGTCAAATTACCCATTTGAAGAGCCCAGTGGGGGAAGCCGTACTCAGGAATCTTTAGTGGCGACTATCTTTGGTTTTAATCGAAAGTAGTATTTAGCTTGGTATGGGAAATTTGTTTCAAACTCGTGAAATAATGTTTATGGCTTTCTGAGTCTTCAAGTTAATGATACCATTCTCATCATGTTGTTTTGCTACCCTCGTCTCGGCCTCTTCAAGACACTGTTGAACGTAAGTTTCGGATTATTTTCTGACTCTTACCGGGTATGGTGGCCTGACGGGTTCAGGTTGAGGTGTTTCTTTGAGTTTTTCAAGCGCTACTTCAATTGCTTTTTCCAACTGTGGATCTTTCCCGTTGATTACGTCGGCCGGCCACTGTTCCACTTCGATGTCAGGAGGTACACCAACATTTTCAACGACAAATCCGTCTGTTGTCCAGATTGCCAGGTTCGGGGCGGTGACCCAACCTCCGTCAATAAGTTCGGGGAATCCGAGTTTCCCCACCAAGCCTCCCCAGGTGCGTTTGCCAACCAATGTACCTACCCTAAACTTTCGGAACATCCAGGGCAGCATATCACCACCTGAACCAGCCGTTTCATCAATGATCATTACTTTAGGCCCCTGAATGGAACCGCTTGGTGTTTTCAGGTCTCTTCCGTAGCGCATATTCCAGTGAGACTGGTATGGCCTCTGCAGCAGGTCTATATAATAATCTGCCAGTGAGCCTCCGCCGTTAAAACGTTCGTCGATAATTATTGCCTTTTTATTAACCTGGGGGAAGAAATACCGTTTAAAATACTGATGGCCCGCATCTGAAGTGTTGGGAACATAGACATAGGCAACGTCCCCGTTAGTGGCTTCATTGACTTTTCTAAGATTTCCTTCGACCCAGTTGCGGTTTCGCAACGAATACTCGCTGTCAATGGGTACTACTTTTACGTCTCTTGAATTCTTATAATCGGGATCCGGGCCAATGGTCAGTTCTATAATTTTCCCAGAGGTATTTTCAAAGTATTTAAAGATGTTTTCTGAGGCAGGCAGGTCCTTGCCGTTTACCGCCAGAATGTAGTCTCCTTTAATTGCATTAATTCCCGGCTCTGTTAAGGGTGACCTCATTTTAGGATTCCAGTTCAGGCCGCCGTAGATCTTTTTGAGCCTGTATCGCTCTTTCGAAATGGTGAAATCTGCTCCAAGAAGCCCCCCGCCGATTCGTTGAGGGTCGTTCATCCGCTGGCCGCCACTTACACTGTGATGGCCTACGGAAATCTCGCT
>JAQYVS010000294.1 GCA_030145365.1 Desulfofustis sp.
GATATTCCAAGGCAGATAGCAAATGCGAACACTATATTTAATGTGATCAATACTATTGTATTCATCAGTTTTACTGGAATATTTGCAAAAGCCGCCGAGAAACTCTATCCAGATAGGCAAGAGAAGACCGACGTTATTATCGAACCAAAATATTTAGATGAGGCAGCAATTGAACTGCCGTCTGTTGCATTCGAGCAAGTTCGTCAGGAATTTGGAAGAATGGGAGGTATTGCCTCCCGTATGTTTGACGAACAACCTGAAGCTGTGCTCAACAAGAATAGAGAACAAATTGATAAGATAATAAAACTTGATGACAAAGTCGATATACTTGAGGCCGCTATATTTAAATATCTAAGTAAAATTAGGCAACTACCTCTAACCGAAGAAGAAAGTAAGACACATCAGAATCTAATGACCGCGACAGTGAGCCTTGAAAACCTGGCTGATCTGGTGGAGACGGAGATCTCAGGCCTGGTAAAAAGATTCATTGAGAAAGAACGACAAGTAAGTGAAACAACGAAAAAGATATTTGACGACCTTTACGAAGAAGTAAAAAATTCTGTCGAGCTGGCTGTCCTGTCAATTCAGAACAATGATCAAAATGTTGCGATTGAAGTCTTCAACAAAAAAGATACTATTGAAGAGCTTATAGAGAGTTTAATGGTCAAAAAAGCTGAAACACTTGGCAGGGACAAAGCCGACGAACTGGAAACAGCACGGCTGGAAATTTCGCTGATTGATAAAATGTCAAGAACATATGCGCTTGCCAGGCGAATTGCTAAAATTACCGTTCCGCCAGAGATACGCTGAGGTGCATCGTTCCCTCTGGTATGTTTTTCAAATGATTGAAAATAGAGTTCCTAAGGTCCTCTACGATTCTCTTCAAATCTCTTGTTTATCTTGAAATATCAATTTTCTAAGGGCAGTTAACTTATTTAGATTAACTGGTCTGGAAATTGAATTAATAGAGGTGGGACCGTAGCACTCATTAGGTAAATTTTCATTGCCCTGAGTCGAGATTTTAGGTGTGCATATGTAACTCGAATCGTTAATTATAAATGATAGACGTAGAAAGAAAAATCAATTTATTCAATATGATCAGGACACTGAGCCCCGGTATGAAGACATCCTTGTTTTACAACAGTGGTGAAGGCGAAAAAGATAAAGAGAATTCATGGTGGGCGAAATGAAAAACTATATTTTCCCGTTGCTGTTTGGTTTAGTTCTTCTTGTTGGCTGTCAATCCAAAGTCTATCTGATGCCATCTCCGGTTGCCATGCAACCAGAAAGTGAATTGTTTGGCCAGACCGAAGACCTGCAGGACGAAAATTATCTGTACACCCTGTATGCAACGAACCGCAGACCTGTCGACCCAGACAACTCTTCAGAGGGATACACCATTTTTCCTTCTGACACAATCAGGTTAGGTTGGACGGTCCACCGTGTTGGTGATGAAGGTATGAGCTGGGAGGAGATCCTTGAAGAATCGACAATAACTGATCGTTCGAAGGATCTCTTGTTAAGCAGCGAATATACCCGTGAAATAGTGTCACACGATATAAGCACTGATTCTGAAGAAATCTCTTCTCAGGAATATGGTTATTTTTCTGAGTTGGATGCAATCCTGGATAGAACATTCGACAAAGACATTCTAGTCTATGTTCACGGAGCAAATTCTAATTTTTATAGAGCTACCGCGCAGGGAGCTCAATTTTTTCATTTTACCGGCCACAACACAATCGTTTTGACGTTTTCATGGCCGTCTGCTGAAAATATCTTCAAATACAAGACAGACGTCCTTCACGCCAAAAAGACCGTACCTGCTTTTGCTAAATTAATCGAACTCCTGGCAACTCGCTCAAAGGCACGAAATATCAACATATTGGCATATAGTGCGGGGGCACAGGTGGTAGCACCAGGGCTTGTATACTTACGGGATTTGTATCCTGATGAGTCGAATGAGAGTTTGCGAAAGCGATTTCGCATAGGGGAAGTATATTTCGCATCCCCAGATACCGCTTTTAAACCATTTATTGAACGATATTTAAAATTTAAAAATATCGTTCAAAGAACAACGATAAATCTCAACAGGCATGACTCCGTTCTCAGGTTCTCGGCCATGCAGAAGGGCTTTTCAAATCTTGGTCGGCCTGATGGTACCGAGTTGAGTGAAAACGAGCGCCAGATAGTTGTTAATGAGATAAATACCCCAAATCTCAATATTCTTGATGTCGGAGAGTCTGCCCCGCTCAATCTTGGCAAAGCACATGACTCCTGGTACAACCACCCCTGGGTCAGTATGGATATATTGCTGCTGCTGCTGTTTAATCTCGATCCTCTCGAACGAGGCCTGGAAGAGCACTGGTATAACGATGTGTCGAAGACGTATCGGTTCCCTGAAAACTATGAGACAAATCTTCTTCGCATTGCTGAGAAAAAGCGAGCTCTGCTTGAAGAGAGGGTAAAACAAAAACAGGCTCAAGAATAGTGGCTGGCTCTTTAATAAATAGGGCAAAGCTGATCATCAAGAGAGGTGCCCTAGGTCTAGGCCTGATAATCCTTATTTCAGCACCACTTGGAGTTTTTTTTCTGAAACAGGGTATACGGGTCAACCACCTGACGATTAAAAACATCGAACTCTCTGGCTGCGACTTGATCTGGAATGACAAACTTGAGCTGAAAATCGATTCGGTATCAATTCCCAAGTCCGACAGAACCTCACCCTCAACAACGAATATCAGCGCGTTCAGAAAGTCGCTTTACGCTTCGCATAAATTTGCCAGACTGTTTTCCTTTGTGGCTATCGCTGATCTCTCGGTTGGCGGGCAAAGTATCGAGGTAAAACTGATACAGAATAACAACCGCGAATATATACTCACCCTGTTGACTGAGCACATTAATTTCAAGTCAGGCTTGACACTCGGAAAAGATAGCTTTGTCGCAGACATTTATAGGTTCGACAGTCGACGCTTCAACTCGAGCGCAACCGGTCAAATCCGGCTGGAGGCAGAAAACGATCAGGTAAAGGGGGAATTATCAGCTCTTTTTAACGAGAGTTTTCCGGTAACAGTCAATTTCGTTAGCGATGAGGAGCAGATTTCATTTGTCGGCACCGAGGCCGGTCCAATCCATGAGATTGAGCCTCTGGTTGACCTGTTTGGCTTGAGTCATAATATCCAGCGCTGGATTACCGACTATCTCAAGGGCAGCAGATATAACCTCAAATATTTCAAGGGGCATTTTCCCTGGGATGAGCCTGGAGTCCTGCTTGATACGCTCGAGGCAGAAGTACGGGTCAATGATACCGAATACACTTTCGCGCAGGGTCTCGAGCCCATCAAAGGAAAATACACCGATTTGTTTTTTTCCAAAGGAGTTCTGGCAATCAAGCCACATGAATCCACATTCTACGGCCAGGATGGCGGGACGAGCTGGCTGGACATCAATTTCAATGACCCGGCCAACATCATCCTGACTGCCTATATCATCACCAATGCGGTCGCCAATGATGACATCCTCACGCTGCTGAACCATTACCGTATAAGCTTGCCGTTCAAACAGGTAGGCGGCACGACGGATACCGATCTAACTCTGACTATCAATCTGAACAAACTCAAAATTGGAGCAGAAGCAACCTTTGCCATAGAGAAGGGGCTGGTGTCCTATGATGGCCTGATATTTAACGTCAGTGATGCCAAAATCTCGCTGGTAAACGCTGATGTAACTCTGGATCAACTGACCGTCGGCTACCGGGACCTGTTCGCCGCAGAAATAGGGGGAACCTTCCTCGTCAACGCCGGGATGGCAGACTTAGATATTACCCTTACACAGATAAATTTCGATATAAAAGATTCTCCTTTGAGGCTCGATGAAACTGCAGCCAATCCGCAAATCAGCTACCATTTCGACAATAGGGGACATGTGATGGAGACCGGCCCTACTTCCTGGACACTGGGCCCAACTAAGCTTAAGCTCGGGGCCTTTCGGGCACCACTATTTCTCGATGATTTTTCCATCAAACTGCCGCCGGTGCAGCTGGACATAATTCCTGGCATACAGGCAAAGATCTCCGGTTCTCTGTCCATAAAAGGAAAAAAGGCTGACATCGGCTGTGCTCTGGAAAAATACCATATCAACGATCTAGAACTGCTCGGATCACCTGTCTCCGTTGCTATTGATTACGACCAGGGATGGGTATTCCGAACCAGCAAAACCGCTCATTTGAGCTTGAGCGGTATACCGGTGTCGCTCTATCCCTCCGAATTAACCCTGGATGATCAATCATTCAGGGTCTTAGAAAGCCGGATTACCTATGGTTCGTTTTTCGACAGCCGGGTAGTCGGTCATTTCAATCGAGAGATGTCTGAAGGAATTTTTTATCTGAAAAAGATTGATGTACCCAATGTGAGGCTCGATGAAAATCTTGATATTGGTGATGAGGTGCTCGTGGAAATATCGACAGCAGGCGGTAATTTCGTGGCCAAGTGTCCGGAATTTGATTTATGGTTCAGGTCTGAAGAAGATAAGAACTGGTCTGCTTTTTTAGGTGATTTTTCAAAAATTTATAGTCGTTCAAGACTGCTCCAGCAATATGGCATAAAGGAAGGCTCGTTGACCATATCGTCGGCAAACGGAAGTCTGCCGTATATATTTTCAGCCGATATCGCCTCTCCCTATCGCCTGCTGATTGATAGTGATGGTCCCATTGGCGAGCTGAATATCAGCGGAGAAATAAAGGAGGGGGGAGTGACGGCGACGGTCAACGAGAACCTGCATCTTGATTTTGCTGACAACATCTTGGCAATAAGATCAAACGACCTTGCCTTCAATATCCCCGCTTTAATAGAATTGATTCAAAGTCTTCCGCCAGCAGCTGAGGATAATGAAGATGCCAAGACGGGGCCTTTGTTCTTTCTAGAGGCGGAGAACAGCCACCTCTATTTAAACCCCAAAAGCAAAATCCTTGCCGACCGAATCGAGCTGGAATACTTAAACGAAACGATAAACATGCATCTAAACCATGGTCCAGGAAGAATTCTGCTGAAACTGGAAGGCGATCACTTTCTCGCCGATGGGGAGGGTTTAAATGATGTCTTTATGGGTGCGCTCATCCAGGATGCGTTTTTTCAGGGTGGACAGATGTCCATTGCGGCGTCAGGAGACTTCAATGAATTCTCTGCTCTATTGCAAATAGAAGATTCCGTTCTCACAGAATTTAAAACTGTCAATAACGTCATGGCTTTTCTAAATACTGTGCCTTCCCTGATGACCTTCTCGCTTCCCGATTATAACTCAACTGGACTGCTACTTGAATCGGCGATGGTAGGGATGAGATTCAAGGACAGATATGCCACCTTTGAGTCCATGGAATTGGTGTCACCGGAGCTTCGGGGTGTGGGTATTGGTTGGATTGATTTTTCGGGAAAAGTCATGGATCTCGACGTTAACCTGACCACCCAAAAGAAGGTCAATATCAGAAAAATTCCGGTTGCCGGTTATATTCTTGAGGGCAAGAAGGGTGAGAGCTCGATGACCATGAAAATTAAAGGTGACTTGGATGACCCGGAGGTTAGCTATTCACTCTTTAAAGAAATTGCCCAAAAACCCACTAAAGTACTGTGGCGCGTATTGAAACTGCCTGTTGATATGTACAGGGAAGCAAGTGAGGAAGCGGGAAACAAAGATCAATCGGGCAGTACGATGGACAAGCCTATTGAATCTGGCATTGGGGAGAAGGCCGGAGGAATTGCTCATTGATGAAAGCTACTAATTTGTTGCGAGGGTTTATTAAAGCGGCTCTCCTGCTGATCCTGGTCATCTGCTGGGTATGGGGTGGTTTTGCTCTTTACCTTTCCGTCCCCGGGCCACAATGGCTGAGAACAGTGCTCATTGGCGTCTTCTTTATCCAGGTGTCTTTGCCGTCCTCCTCATCTGGTGGCAGACCCTGGAGCTGACAAACGATAAGGATTGAGACATCGATATTGCCCGCATCGCCCACGGCATGATATAGGATGAGGCGCTCACCATGTATTATGATCGCGGGGCATTAATGAGTGCAGACCGGGCCTTTCGAGGAACTTCGGCAATTGAGTTGGATCGATCTGACAGCAAAGAAATACAAAGGGATCAATTTCAGACCATAGGATTTTTAAATAATGAAGCGTTTTTACTTGATAGCAGTGCAGCAAAAGAGGACATTGGCCATCCTTGAGTGCTCTCTATCATCATTGCAAGCCGTTGAGCCTGCTAATTCGACGATTATATCATTTACCCCGAGGTGATACTATGCGCTATTTGTTGTACTCCATCATGTTATGTGCTCTGTTT
>JAQYVS010000448.1 GCA_030145365.1 Desulfofustis sp.
ATCCAACGCGAAGAGGATGTCGATACCCTTGTGTTTGACGTCGATCCAGCGATAACCGTATTGAGGTCTGGCCAAGGCGACAAAACAGAGAAAAACAGCGAAGAGAAGCAGTATCTTTTTAAGTGTTCTTCTTCCAGCCGATACATTTCCGGTCAGTTTGGGAAGAAGCGATGGGGCTGCAAAACGAGAGAGCTGCTGCAGCCTGATGCGCTCAAAACGAGACCATAAAAACCAGCTGATCATGCAGCTGGTCGAACCGAATAGGATCCACAATGGTTGGTTAAAAGTGAACATAGAATAGTTACGGTAAGTTGTTTCTGCGCACGAACAGTCCAGCTGCAAGGAACAGCAGCGAAAAACCAATACAATAGCTGAACAGTTCCCGATAGTTTTCAAATTGTTTGATCGATAGCTTTGTTGTTTCCATCTTGTCTATTTCCCGGTAAACACGTTCCAGCGAGGAGGTATCTGTTGCTCTGAAATAACGGGCTCCGGTTGTTTCGGCAATCTGTTTCAGGGTTGCTTCATCGATATTCACCTGAACCCGACGAATGGTTTTTCGACCATACGGGTCGGTGATTGGTGTTGGAGCTACCCCTCTGGTTCCTGCACCGACCGTGTATACTTTCACTCCCAGTGCTCTGGCAGCTTCGGCGGCAACGGGCGGCGGCACTTTGCCTGCTGTGTTCATACCGTCTGTGAGCAGAATAACCAGACGTGATTTTGATTGCTGGTTGTTCAATCGCGAGGTTGCAACTCCTATTGCTGAGCCGATTGCAGTTCCGTCTTCAATCATGCCGATTGAAAGAGCTTCAAGCCGTTTGTTAAGCCAGTCGTGATCAAGGGTTAAAGGGCTGATGAGATATGGTTTTCCGCTGAAGGCAATGAGCCCGATTCGATCATTGGGGCGCTCGCTTATAAACTTACTGACCACCGATTTTACAACTTCAAGCCGGTTTACCGATTTACCCGCAAGAGTGAAATCCATTGCCTCCATGGAACTTGAAACATCGACACCGAGGAAAATGTCGATTCCGCTCGCTTCGATTTCCGTTGTCGTCTTGCCATGCTGGGGCCGGGCAAGAGCAAGAATAAGCAGGGTTATGGAGAGAAGCTTGAACAATAGAAGTAGTCCGCCGAACACAGACCTGCGTCCAACACCGATTGTTTCAGCAATGGCGGTGGAGGAGAAAACGAGTGCCGGGGCCGGTCCGGACTTTCCCCGCATCAATGCCAGAAGTGGAATTAAGCCGAGAAGCCAGAGAAATTCAGGGTAGAGAAAGCGCATGCCTTAGTCCCCCTGCCCATTATTAACAAGCGTGGCTTCCACAACGGAACGGGCCTTGGCACCAAGTGCGGTTATTTCTTCTGAATCGGGATGAAAGCGGGCAAACTTGGCTTTGTCGCACACCATTAGGCATTGCAGCAAAATATCCGTATTATTCTGCGCCCGATATTCAGACAATTGTCCTGTCTCTCTAGTCTTTACGGCCCTGATTGCCGTGATGAATTCTGCTGTAGTCCGACTGGTGATCCGTTGGCCCGAGATCTCTTCCATAAAGGTTTTAAGGATACAGGAAACCTCGTTGCAATAGTGGCGGATATCGATGTTATCTCGCAATTGTTCAGCCTTTTTCAGCTCCGTCAGCGCTTTTTGAGCATGGTCTATGTGGATGACATTCTGCTTTTTAAATCTATTTCTGAGCCTGAAGAGGACAAACAGAGCTAAAACTCCAAGCAATGACCCAACCAAGTACAAATGATACGGTACCGGTGCGGGTAGTGGAACGGGGCCATAGATATCTAAAATATCCTGTTGTCGGATTTCAACGCTCGCCGGTAATTGTGCTGGTGACTGCGTATGCACAGACGATTCCGGGACCGGAAAAGTATCTGGGGTATCGGCCAGAAGATGAGTCTGCTGCAGGAGTATACATGCAAAACAGCATAGGAGAGAAAGAGGGAGTCGCAGTTTTCTCATCATCTGGTCAATCTTCGTTTTCGGGCCCCGAAAAAGGAGAGAAGCGGGCCTATGTATGATTGGTGAGTATAAATATCAAGTCTGTCCACACCAGCTGCTGCCAGTGTACGGTGTAGTTTTTGACGCCTGTCCGTGGCAGCTTCATTCCAGCGCTGCCTGACTCTTGGGCTTGAGGTATTGAGTTCGACCTGTCTACCGGTTTCAGCATCTTCAATGGTCAGACGGCCGCAATCGGGCAGGTTTTCTTCATGCGGATCGGCTACGACGACTGATATGAGGTCATGGTGCCGCTTGCAGATGGTTAGTTTTGTCTTGAGCTCGGATAATTGCTGTTCGTAATTACCGGAAAGGCAATAATCTGAAATCAGGAAGGTGACGGCCTTTCTTTTATTCACCTTGGTGACGAAATCTAGCGGTACAAAGAGATTGGTCTGTCTGCCTCGAGGCTGGTAATAGAGAATCTCTCTGATAACCCGTAAGATATGTGAGCGTCCTTTATTGGGGGGAATGTAGAGCTCAATGAAATCGGAAAAAAGAATCAGGCCGACTTTGTCATTGTTGCGAACAGCTGAAAATGCCAGGACAGAGCCCAGCTCAGCCATCAGCTCACGTTTGGATATTTCCGCAGAACCGAAATCCCCGCTGCCGCTGATATCGATCAGCAGCATGATGGTGAGTTCGCGTTCCTCGACAAATTTTTTCACATGGGGTGTGCCCGTCCGGGCAGTGACATTCCAGTCGATGGTGCGAATTTCATCGCCGGCAACATATTCGCGGACTTCATCAAAATTCATTCCGCTGCCTTTAAAGACAGAGTGATAGCTGCCGGCCATGCTGTCAGACACCAGCTGTCTGGTTCGGATTTCTATCTGCCTGACTTTTTTCAGGATATCATTTGTTTTCTGATGATCCATAAATGGGCTAAGGTACAGTAATGTTGTCAAGAATTTTTCTGATAATATCCTCAGAGGTAATAGCTTCAGCTTCAGCTTCGTAGCTGACCCGAATGCGATGCCGCATCACGTCAAACGCCGCCTGTTTCACATCATCAGGGGTGACATATCCCCGGCCTTCCAGATAGGCAAGGCTCCGTGAAACGGCTTTAAGATTCAAGGAGGCTCTCGGTGAGGCACCGGTTTCTACGTATCCATCAAAATCCAGCCCAAAAGCGAGCGGCTCCCGACTGGCACACACCAGCGACACGATATAATCCTTTATCTTGCCATCCATGTAGATTGAGTTGACCACCGAACGTGAATTGAGAATCGTACCCTGATCGGCAACAGCTTCAATGTCAACCTGTGAATCCGCATAGTCCCGCATCTCGAGAAGCTGCCGCTCTTCCTCCCGGCTTGGATAACTGACAGTTACCTTGAGCATAAAGCGGTCTATCTGGGCTTCAGGCAGTGGGTATGTTCCTTCCTGTTCGATCGGATTCTGGGTAGCCATCACCAGAAAAAGTTCCGGCAGCTGATAGCTGACATCGCCGATGGTAACCTGTTTTTCCTGCATCGCCTCCAGCAGTGCCGACTGAACTTTGGCCGGGGCGCGATTGATTTCATCGGCCAGGATAATAGAGGAGAAGATGGGTCCCTGTTTAACCTCGAAAACGGTATCGCGCGGATTGTATATTTCGGTACCGATGATATCCGCTGGCAGCATGTCCGGGGTAAATTGTATTCTTCTGAATGGTGTATCTACTGTCTGGGCCAGACTCTTAACCGCCAATGTCTTTGCCAAGCCGGGCAGACCTTCAACCAGGATGTGGCCACCGGTTAACAAACAGACCAGTAGACGCTCAATCAGATGATCCTGACCGATAATTGCCTTTCTCAACTCTTTTTTCAAAGGTGCCAGCCAGGAAGATGTCTCGGTGATACGCGTAGAGATTTCCTGAATCTCATCGTACGTGGTATCGTGTGGAGACAAAGAAACGATGTCCGAACTGATGCTTTGCATTGATGCTCCTTAAATGATGATTGATGTTGTCGGGTATCTGCTTATAAAAGCAGAATACAACATGATAATTACTGTAACCTTGCCCAAACATTACAATCTTGTAATGTTCGGGCTGCAATGGATAACAAAAAGATTTTATTAAGTAATTATGCTGATTATATCCCTGGTTTGTTTTCTTATTACGCTGGCAGTGATAGTTGAACTCGGTGTCGGATATCTGAAATTAGTTTCACTTGATACCTATCTTCCTGATCCCGATGCGTCAGCTAAGGTTTCCGTCATAATTCCTGCCTGTAATGAAGCGCAGACCATAGAATCTGGTCTGAGATCATTGGCAGGTCAAAATTACGAAAACCTGGAAATCATCGTGGTAAACGATCGCTCCACAGATGTTACCCAGCAAGTAATTGAGCGCGTCAGAGATGAATTTCCGAAAATACAATCCCTTGAAATCAAGTCCTTACCTTCGGGATGGCTCGGTAAGCCGCATGCATTGCAGAAGGGTGCGGAGATCGCGACAGGAGATTATCTGATTTTCACCGATGCGGATGTTCAGTTCGAGGAGACAACCATTTCCCGGGCAGTTACCGCATTGGAAACAGAAAACCTCGATCATCTGACGCTGATTTTTAAAAACAGCAGTGGTGGAGCGCTTTTGAATGCTGTTGTCGGAGATATTGGAGCAGGATTAATCTGGTTGATCAAGCCGTGGCAGGCAAAAAAAAGAAACGGCAGATTTTCAGTTGGGGTGGGTGCCTTCAACATGGTCAAGGTTTCAGCATACCAGGCTGTTGGTAGGCATGAACAGATTCGGATGCAGGTGATTGATGACCTGTTTCTGGGGAAAATTATTAAACGTCAAGGGTTGAGCCAGAATTGTCTTCTGGCACAGGATTTTCTTTCCGTTCCCTGGTACCAGTCGGTAGGACAACTGGTCTCGGGGTTGATGAAAAATGTCTTTGCCTTCTTTAACTACCGTTTGCCCTATGTCATGGTTGGCCTGATGGGTCTGTTTTTCGTTGTACTATTACCCTATTTCGGAGTCCTGTTTGGCAGTGGTCCTGCCCGATTGTTTTTTCTT
>JAQYVS010000114.1 GCA_030145365.1 Desulfofustis sp.
CTTTTCAGCCGTGAGGAAGGAAAAAGAATTATGTCATCAACAATACGTTATTTAAATACCAAGGAAGTTGCCCAGCTCCTGCAGATCAACGAAAAGGGAGTGTATACGCTGGTCAGTGAAAAAGGACTGCCAGCGACAAAAGTAACCGGAAAATGGCTTTTCCCGAAACATTTTGTCGAGGAGTGGCTTGATCTTTCCATCGTTAACGTGCCTGCTTCCGGTAGCGCATCTCTGGAAGGAGGTCGTTTGTTTATCGCCGGAAGCGATGATTTGTTGTTCCAGCGGGCGATTGGACTCTACAACAATTTGAATCGTGAAAGTGTTGTTTTTTTTGCCAATATAGGCAGCATGGGCGGCCTGCGGGCCTTGAGACAGCGCAGCTGCCATATCGGTGTCTGTCATTTACTGCAGGATGACAAAGAAGAATATAATTTCCGGTTTGCCGAGCAGGAAATGGGAAGTACGCCGGTTTTTATCAACTTCAGCAGGCGCCAGCAGGGAATCCTGATTGCCAGAGGGAATCCTAAAAATATCAAGGCGATCAATGATCTGGCCTCTGATAACGTGAGGATTGTCAATCGCCCCTTGAATACCGGAACCAGGCTGTTGCTCGACTATGAAATCAGCCGATCTGATATCAGCTCAGATGATATTGCCGGCTATGATATCGAGGTTGGCAGACATCTGGATGCCGGTCTTGCGGTTCTTGGCGGTAGTGCCGATGCGGCACCGGCGATCCGACCTGTAGCGGAGTTGCTCGGCCTTGATTTTCTGCCGTTGAGGTGGGAACGGTTTGATCTTTTAATTAATCGGGACCGATTTTTTGAACCCCCGGTGCAACGATTTATCAATCTCTTGCATGACCCTGCTTTTAAAGAAATTGCGGAAGAATACGTAGGATACGATCTGTCGGTCTGCGGCAAGATGATCTATCCGGATAACGTAAAATTGTAATATTAACAAGGAGAACAAGAATGAGGAAGCACGTACTGTTTTTTACAGTAGCTCTGTTGATTTTCACCACAGGTGCAGCTATAGCCAGTGACAAGGTATTGAAAATGTCCACCACCACATCGACCCAGGCTTCCGGTTTACTCGATGTGTTATTGCCAGTCTTTAAAGCGGATAGTGGTATTGATGTGAAAGTGATCGCCAAAGGAACTGGGGCCGCGATTCGTGACGGTATGGACGGTAATGTTGACGTGATCTTCGTTCACGCCAAGGCGAGGGAAGAAAAATTTGTACAAGATGGCTATGGCACCAAACGCTACGCTGTGATGCACAACGATTTTATCGTCATCGGGCCAAAAGCCGATCCGGCAGGAGTTGCTAACACTTCAGATGTATCTGGTGGGTTGAAAGCCATCGCCGACCAAAAAGCTGAGTTCATATCACGCGGAGATGATTCTGGAACCCACACTAAGGAACAGTTTCTCTGGGAGAAATCAGGAGTAAAGATTGTCGTCAACAAGAAAGAAATCGTTAAAAAAGGGGAGAAAGTACCGGTTGAATTTACCGAGCCGGCTGATTCTGAAAGCTGGTATCGCTCCATCGGCCAGGGAATGGGTAAGACGCTGACCTATGCCGATGAAAAGGGTGCCTACACGATGACCGACAGAGGAACGTATATCAAATATAAGTATGGGAAAACGCCTCCGATTGAGCTTGATATCGTCAGCGAAGGTTCGGATGCACTGGCCAATCCCTATGGCGTTATTCCAGTTAACCCGGAAAAATTCAGTCATGTCCAATACGAGCTGGCTAAAACCTTTGCCGATTGGATTACCTCGGCCCGGGGGCAGAAGCTGATCGGCAATTACCGGTTGATCGACAAGCAGCTTTTTTACCCGGATGCAATACCGCAATAAATAGACTATGGTCTGATCGCATCTCCTGTGGTTGCCGAAATGAGGGGTCGTTTCGGCAACCCTGGTTTATTTTTAATCTGGTATTGATTTGGAACTACTTGTCGACAGCTTGAAATCGGCGATTCTGCTTCTGCTATCCCTGGATCCAGAACTGTTTGAAATTGTAGGGGTTTCGCTCAACGTCAGTTTTTTTTCAACCCTGCTTGCCTCGGTACTTGGTTTACCGCTTGGGTTTATCATAGCCTTTAACAATTTCCGCGGCAAGCGGCTCACCATGACCTGCCTGAATACCTTGTTGGCTCTGCCGACGGTGGTAATCGGGCTGGTTGTCTACTCGTTGATTTCAAGACGTGGGGTTTTAGGACCGCTTGAATTATTGTATACCCAGAAGGCCATTATTATCGGCCAGGTTATTTTAATCATTCCACTCATCACCACCTTGACCATTGCCGCCATCAGCAGGATTGATCAGCGTTACCGCAATACTGCACTGACCCTTGGGGCGACTTACCAGCAGATGGGCTGGGTTGTTTTCCGTGAAGCACGTTTTGGTATTATGGCTGCATTGATAGCCGCCTTTGGACGGGTTATTGCGGAGGTGGGAATTTCAATGATGCTGGGCGGCAACGCCAAAGGATTTACCAGGACCATGACCACAGCTATGGCACTGGAATACGATAAAGGAGAGTTTGTTCTGGCTGTGGCGCTGGGCATTGTCTTGATGGCATGTGCCTTTGCTATCAATTTGTTGTTTCATCTGTTCCAGGGGCGGCTTAAGTCTGATGCTGTATAGGCTGAACAATGTGGTCAGGCGGTTTGGCTCCCGGACTGTTCTGGAAATTGATCAGCTTACTTTTGAAGCACGCAAAGTGTATGCACTGATAGGTCCGAACGGGGCTGGAAAAACTACGCTGCTCAACCAACTGGCTTTTCTCGACCAACCCAATTCAGGTGAAATCAGTTTTCGATCAGAGCCGGTACGTTACGAGCACAGTGTTTTAACCCAGCTGCGCCGAAAGGTGGTTCTGGTGGATCAGAGCCCAATTCTTTTTTCGGGAACCGTCTGGAAAAACATCGAGTTTGGCTTGAAGGTCCGCAAGATTCCTAAAAAAGAAAGGACTCTTAAGATAGAACAGGCTCTGGAGCGGGTGACCATGTCGGATTTTGCCCATACAGATGTGCATGGGCTGTCTGGTGGAGAGGTGAAGCGGCTGGCTTTGGCCCGAGCCCTGGCTTTAGAGCCCGAAGTCTTACTCTGTGATGAACCGACCGCCAATGTTGACCGTGAACATCAGGAGGTTATTTTAAAAATTCTTGCCCATGCCAATAGTATCCAAAATACCACGGTTATTTTTTCCACCCACTATCTATCTCAGAGTAGACGACTTGCCCATCATACCCTGCTTCTTCAAAACGGCAGATTGTCAAAGCATCTGGAAGAAAACATTTTTTCCGGCAGAATTGTAAAACACGGTGATACTTTGATGATTCGGATGGGTGATGTGCATCTTATCGAATTTACTGATCCCGAAAATCCAGTAAAAGAAAACGAGCAGGTTCGGATGCATATTGATCCTGAGCGATTGAAGCTTGCAGCTGGAGAAGATGAGATCAAGGCGGGCCAAACTTCGTTAACCGGCCGAATTCAGTCAATCAGTCAGGAAAACGGGAAGATCAGAATTGTTATTGATATCGGTATGTTGTTGCAGGTTATGATGAAGGCTGATGTTTTTATTGACCGGCCGTTTCAGGTATTGCAGCCGGTTGAGGTGGTCGTACCAAGGCAGAGTGTGTATGTTATTTCCTGAGCCTTTTTTATAACGGTGACTCATTTTTATGGCTGGTACGAAGGAGCGGTTTCTCCTTTCTTGCCTCTACCATACGACGTAATTGTTCGCATTCTGCCGTCGCTGTTCGCAGTTCCCGGCGTACCAGCTCTTTGCCGGAAAGATCTGCTTTTTCAAGTTTTTCCTGAAGCTTATGAACCTTTTGCTGAGCCTGGTAAAGTTCAATAGCGAGGGCTTTGATGACCATCATGTTCTCCCTGGTTGTGCGTTGAGACGACCATTTAAGCTGCTCTGCCGCTTTTTTTCCTCGTCAACAGTGATGCATAGGCGGCGTTGAGTTCGATAAACTCCTCATGGTCACCGCCACTGTCCGGGTGCAGCTCCTTGGCCCGTTTCCTATAGAGTCGGGTCAGTTCCTTCCTGTTCATTTTCTGCAGTTCCGGCCATTTTTTCTTGAATGTTTTGACTACCTGGTCGGTACTGACCGTGGGTTTTTTATCGGGCCAGGAAAAGGCACGGTGTCTGCCCATGAACTCTCTGAGGAAATCATCGAAGAGTGATCGTTTTCCATAGCCATGATCAAAAAACATGATCATGTAGCGAACAAGATGATCATGCAGCGAGCTTAATTGTGAATGGGTTGCCCAGAATGTTTTGTCGCCATTGAGATTGCAGATATCTTTTATGAAAAAATCAGCAATATCGATCTGATTCAGCGCTTCAGGCATGGTAACGGAGAAGGATTCTCCGAAATGTTGTTGCAGATCAAAGATGGCAAAGACATAGGTTTTTAATTCGTTAAACTGCAGATCCCTTTCAAGATTTAAAAAATAAAACTCCCGTTCGTCACGACATTTTCTTAACAACGGCCGGTAGAGTTTCGGATTCAACCTGAAAATCCTGCTTTGATCTACAGCTCCATAACGCAGATAGTAAAGTCGTCTTCGATCAAAGAGATGAATATCTTTTTCGATCGCTATCCGGTCTGTTTCAGACAGGGGTGATACCTGTGCCTTGCCTCGGTATCGAAAAATTTCCAATCGATGTTTTTCTTCTTCGGGGAGAAAATCCCATAACAACTCTTCTAAAATACCGGTTGGGTCTTGTTCCGTGCGGTCAGAGATCCGGTCCTCAAGTTCCGAGGAAAAATAGCAGATATCATCGGTAAGGTGTTCAATATAGCGGCGTGGATCATTTCCCAGGTTGAATACAAGCTGGTAGTGATGATGTCGATTATCGGAGCCGGGAATCGTTTGCCGGATTTCGTAACGCTTTTCAGTACCTCTGGTGATAGTGGCTAAATACATGAAAGACGTGTTTGCGCGTTTGACTGCCGGCAAAAGCGGACAGGAATTGTTAATTATGGTAAAACCGATACCGTTGAAACCTTAGAGGTTGCCTTAGAGGTTGCAGACAAGAATAAGTATCATACTGGCTTTTACCAGAATCCGCTAATGGAGGATCGATATGGTTATGATTCCCGTCTCCTGGGGGGAACTCTTCGATAAGCTGACGATTTTAGAAATTAAAAAAGAGAGAATCAGTGATAAACCTAAGCTGACTAATATCAGCAGGGAACTGGATGAATTGCTTGCAGTCAGCAATGCTCATGAACTACCTGACCAGCCCCTGGCCGATCTGGTGGCGGAACTGCGCAGTATTAACGAGACACTTTGGGATATTGAAGATGACATTCGGACCTGCGAGCGGATGGAAGATTTTTCCAGCAGTTTCATCGAGCTTGCCCGTTCAGTTTACAAAACCAACGATAAACGAGCTGAATTAAAACTAAGGATCAACCGGCTGCTCGGCTCCGAGCTGGTCGAAGAAAAATCGTACGAAGCATATTGATGGCCAGTCCTGCCAATATTCTCATTATCAAACTGAGTGCCTTAGGTGATCTCATTCAGGCTGACGGTGCCTTCCGAGATATCAGGGCGTTTCACCCAAACGATTTGATCACGGTAATGACTACCCCAGCGTATCGCCCGTTTATGGAGCGCTCACCCTGGGTTGATCAGGTACTCGTTGACCCGAGGGGTTCACGGTTTAACCTGAGCCGAATGCTTGATTTGCGAAAAGCCCTGTTTCGACGGAGCTTTGACCTGGTCTACGATCTGCAACAGGTCGGACGAACCCGTTTTTATTATCACTGGTTGTTTCCACGAGTAGATTGGCTGGGCGATGTTCCGGGTTGCACCTATTATCTGAAACGTCCGGATCATTCATGTGCAGCAGATCATTTTGCCCGTCACCTGCAATCGGCCGGGATTCCTACACCGTATACCCTGCATACTGATGTCACCTGGATGGCTGACGATGTCACAGACATTTTGACGCAAAATGAGTTGCAGCCGGGCTATGTTCTTGTAATTCCCGGAGCCTCTGCCGCCCATGACAAGAAGCGCTGGCCATATTTTTCAGATCTTGCCGAGCTCGTGCTCAGGTCGGGCAGACGGGTTGTGACCGTGCCCGGTCCGGCAGAACGGGAGCAGTATGGAAAACTGCCCGGGGATATGCTGATTGGAGCTGACGGTTATCTCGATTATTTTGCCCTGGCAGGAATAGCCCGCCAGGCAGCATATGTTGTGGGAAACGATACCGGTCCCACCCATATCGCCGCCCATCTGGGGTGTCAAGGCTTGGCACTCTATGGAGCGCATACCTCACCGCTCTC
>JAQYVS010000115.1 GCA_030145365.1 Desulfofustis sp.
TATTTGTCATCTGTACAATTTACATAGTGTTACTCTCCACCAAATACCCCTGGCAACCCCTTTCCGCCTGGTATCTGGTTCTGATTACTGTTCTTGCGGGACGGTTGCTATTGGCCAGATATTATGCCAATGCGAAAAACCGAACCGGATCCCTTACTTTCTGGTTGTATATGTTTCGCCTTGGCATTTTAGCCGTCGGCTTGACCATCGGCAGCCTTAATGTTATTTTTTTTCCACATGATTATCCATCATATCTGTTCCTGGCAATTTTTTTCCCGACCGGCATAGCAGCCGGAGCAGTAGCCATCCTGCTTGATTTTTTCTCTTTTTTGATTTACGTAACCACCCTGATGGTGCCGATAATCTATCAAACCGCTCTGGAGGCCGACCGGGTATATTTAGGCACCAGCATCATGACCTTGATCCTGATTATCTTCTTTCTCAAGAACAACAAAGAGATTAATAAAAACTTTCTCGTAACCATGCGGTTGCGTTATGAAAACAGAGCCTTGCTGGAGGATCTTAAAGAGGAAAAGAATAAGCTCAACAACCGCCTTGGACGCATTTTCAACGACAGCTCTAATGAAATTTATATCGTTGAGGCTGAGACTCTGAACTGTCTGCAGGTCAACATGGGGGCAGTCGAAAACCTGGGCTATTCACATTATGAGTTCACAGGCATCAATCTTCTCGATATTTTCAGCGATCTGGACCGCCGCTCATTTAATGAACTGGTTGAACCGTTATATAAGAATCGCCAGGAAACCGTTGTCTATAAAGGTATGAACCGGCGCAGGGATGGCACCACTTACCCGGTGGAAGCCAGAATACAGCTATCCGACCAGGATGTTCCCCCGATTATTGTAGTTATTGCACAGGACATTACAGAACGGTCCGAATGGGAGGAAAAGCTGATCTACCAGGCCAATTTCGACCAGTTGACCGGGTTGTTCAATCGCCACTATATGCAGTCCTTTATGGATCTGGCTTTCAGCCGAGCCCGTCGACATCGTCAGAAGGTGGCCCTGATCTTCATAGATATCGATAATTTCAAAAGTATCAACGACACCCTCGGCCATTACACTGGGGATGAGGTCCTGAAACAGACTGCCACCCGTATCCGCACCCTGTTGCGAGAGAGTGATACTCCGGCTCGCACCGGGGGAGATGAGTTTACGATTCTGCTCGAAGAGCTGGAAAAGAATGCTCACGCCGAGGTGGTGGCCCGCAAACTGGTTGAGCTTTTTAAAGAACCCTTCATGGTCAAGGAGTTGGAAATTTTTACTACCGTCAGTGTCGGCATCAGTATCTACCCTGATGACGGAGAGTCGCTTGATCAACTTATGCAGTACGCTGATATTGCCATGTATCAGGCTAAAGAGGATGGCCGCAATAACTACCGTTTTTTTTCCAGTGAGATGCGCCACTCTTCGGAAGAGCAGATGATGATTACCAATCATTTGCGCTATGCGCTTAGCAACGATGAGCTCTCTCTCTTTTTTCAACCCAAAGTTGATATAATCAGGGGTCGGATAATAGGAGCTGAGGCTTTGCTGCGTTGGCATAATCCTGAACTGGGCAATGTATCGCCGAATATATTTATCCCTCTGGCCGAGAAAATGGGGTTTATTAACGACATCGGGAGCTGGGTCCTTGAGGCTGCCTGCCGGGAGACGATGCGGTGGCAGGAGTTGTCCGAGGAAAAACTGCAGGTTTCGGTCAATGTCTCGCCACAGCAGTTTCGTACAGGCGCCCTGCTTGCGGCCGTTGACAGGGCACTGGAACTGAGCGGTTTGCCTTGTGAGCAACTGGAGCTTGAAATCACCGAAAACCTGCTGTTGCAGGATTCGGACAAACCCTTGACCATCCTGGAAACCCTGCATAATCATGGTATCAGGCTGGCCCTGGATGATTTCGGCACCGGTTACTCATCTCTCAGTTACCTGAGACGTTTCCCTCTGCAGGTACTGAAGATAGACCGCAGCTTCGTTAATGACCTGCAGGAAAACGAAAGCAATAGAGGCCTGGTTGAAGCCATCATTGCCATGGCCCACAGCCTGAAACTGGAAATTGTTGCCGAAGGTGTCGAAGAAAAAGAACAGCTCGATTTTCTGCGTCGGCGTGACGTCAACGTTATTCAGGGCTATTTTTTCAGTCCCCCGGTTCCTGCCGAAAAATTCCGTGCCCTGTTGCAGGATCAATCAATGATTATGGGATTGTCTGGTCTCGCTTAACCGATGCGACCGGTGCTGATTATGATTGTCAGGTAATCTAACCGGGCTGTTCTGCATGGGGAATTTCGCAAACACAATGTGGAAGAATGATCCCTGATTATTCAAGCTCACCACGTTCACCAAGGTTGCCGTATCGGTGGTAATTATTA
>JAQYVS010000127.1 GCA_030145365.1 Desulfofustis sp.
AACCCCGCGTGACAGCGAGAAAACTTTCACCACATTAGACAACGTCGAGCGAAAACTTGATCGTGACATGTTGATTATATGCGACGGTAAAGAACCGGTAGCCGTCGGTGGAGTCATGGGTGGACTTTTTAGTGAAGTAACTGAGCAAAGCACCGACATACTTCTGGAAAGTGCCTGTTTCAACGCGATCTCCATAAGAAAAACCGCCCGCAAATTAAATTTATCGACCGATGCCTCCTATCGATTTGAACGAGGGGTTGATCCGGCAGGCACTATTGATGCGATGGAACGGGCAACATCACTTATCTGTGAAATCGCTGGCGGCACAGCTGAAGCCGGCGGTATGGATGTCAAGGTTGATCTAACGCCCCAGGCCATCTTGTTACGTGCTTCAAAAACATCGGCTATGCTTGGAGTTAACCTGGACCTGGCGCAGATCAGAGGACTGCTTGAGTCAATACAGATCAGCTGTAAACAAGAGGATAACGACACCCTGAAAGTGCTGGTTCCAAGTTTCAGGGTAGATCTGGAGCGGGAAGCTGATTTGTTCGAGGAGATCGCCAGGCTCTATGGATACAACAATATACCGGTCACCTTGCCAAGCGTCAATCTCAGCTATCCTGAGCAGGATTCTCAGCGGATCAAACGAAATGCAGCCAGTCAGATAATGGCTCAGATCGGCTTTTCCGAAAGCATTAATTACAGTTTTATCTCAAGTGAATATGATGAGATCTTGCAGCTCTCAGAAACTGATAAACGCCGCAGCCATGTCCATCTTCTCAATCCGCTGACCGAAGATCAGGACGTGATGCGAACCAGCCTGCTGCCGGGCCTGCTTGAAAATGTCCGTCGTAATTTCAATTACCAGCAGACATCCTGCAAGCTCTTTGAAATCGGCAAAATTTTCTATCCGAATCAAGATGAACCGTTGCCCGATGAGCCGACCCGAATTACAGCAGTACTGGCTGGAAACAGATACGGCAATCATTCTCCACTGCATTTTAATCATGAGAACACGGATATCAATGATGCCAGAGGAGCCGTTGAAGAACTGCTGGCCGAAATGCGTCTCGTAGCTCTCTCCCCTGAACACCAGATTAGTTTTGTGACCGCGGATAATGACTCAATCGAACCATTTTGCGAGCCGGGTTACGGACTTGCCCTTTTGTCTGGCAGCCAACTGATCGGAACGATCGGCAAGCTTAAAAACGAGATCCTTCTCAATCTTGGCATCAAACGGGATGTCTATTATCTAGACCTCGATCTCTCAGCTCTGTGCACGCTTAAGCAAGCCGTCAAAACATTCACATCGCTGCCGGTCTATCCTTCGGTTAAACGTGATATCGCCCTGGTTGTTCCCCAGAGCATTGCCGCCGGTGATCTTGTTAAAACGGTTTTGACAAGCAAGGAAAAACTTGTTGAATATTGTGACCTGTTTGACGTATATCAAGGTGACAAAATTGACAGCAGCATGAAAAGTGTAGCTCTGACGATTACCTATCGCTCTGCGACCAAAACCCTTACTGAAAAAAATGTGGAGAAGGCTCATGCCAAGATGGTGAAATTACTCACCGATACTTATGGCGGCTCCCTCCGTGAGGAATAACAGTATGAATAAAAACAACGTTACCCGCAAAGAACTTGCCGAAGCCGTTGCAGCCAGGCTCGGCTATCCTTTGAGTACCTGTTCCGATATTGTCGATAATTTTTTTGACTCGATGAAATCGTCAATGCTTGACGGAACTGACGTTAAGTTAGTACACTTTGGAACCTTCTCCGTTCGTGACAAAAATCCACGAAAAGGACGCAACCCGAGAACCGGAGATACCATCACCATCCAGGAACGGCAGATCGTCAGCTTCAGGCCGAGTAAGAAACTAAGAGCTAAGATCAATCACTCGTAATGACAGCCAGCCATCTGCCGGAGCAATGAGCCCGTCGAGATGACAAGCGAAATACCGGAAAAGCTCTACTTTAAAATTGGCGAAGTCAGTAAGATCGCCGGCGTTGCTCCCCATGTTTTGAGATACTGGGAAAGTGAGTTCACCAGTATCAAACCAAAACGGGCCGGCTCCAAACAGCGGTTATACAGACGAAAAGATGTTGAACTGATCCTGGCAATTCAAAACCTTCTCCATGATCAGGGTTATACTATTGCAGGTGCTCGAAAACTTATCGATGAGACTGAAGACATTAAAAGCCTCTACCTTGAGGAAAAAATAGAAGATCATCATGCCCAGCTTGGTTCGATAAAAGAAGAGCTGATAGAACTGAGAAACCTGCTCTCAACAAAGAAATAAAGCCACGTACAACAGCTCAAGATTGACACCACCGCCAGTGAGTGGTAGAAAGACGTTCTACAAATTTATCGGGATGTAGCGCAGTCTGGTAGCGCACCTGAATGGGGTTCAGGGGGCCCGGAGTTCAAATCTCCGCATCCCGACCAGACATAGAAAGGGTTTCAGCAATTTGGCTGGAACCCTTTTTTAGTCAATGGGGGCCAAATGGGGGCCATTTTATTATTTATATCAAGCAGAAAAAAATCCTCCCACACCTACATTTGCTGCGGTCAACGTCAAGTGGTCTTTCCTTTTTGGTTGTCCCGCATAAAGCA
>JAQYVS010000144.1 GCA_030145365.1 Desulfofustis sp.
TATCCTCTTCTTTGTTTCCCTGAAAGTTGCCGGGAAAGCAAATTACCCCGCTGTTTAGATCAACTGCGTCATCAGGACGATGATATGAAAACTTCTCAGAAAGGTTAAAGAAAATAATGGTTCGGTCCTTCGGAAGATTCTTGCATGCAGATTTGTCCAAAAGGTAGATTGATTCAATGAAGCTTAAGCGACCTGAAAGTTGATCCACGTCTGATGTTGAAAATGTTGCAGCTGTAGCAGAGGTGGGGAAAAGTTTTTTGGTTTCTGGAACGCCCGCTGTTGATATGAGACTCTCACAGAGGATTATTTCACCCGAAGCGGTCCGCACCCCTGAAACCTTGTTGTTTTCCGCGAGAATTTCTTTGACACCGCCAGTAAGCTCAATTTCACCGCCGAAACTCTTATAGTGGGTCAGGAGAAGGTCGAGGAATTCCTTGATCGTGCCTTCAGGCCTGAAAAAACCTTCCTGTAAAATAGCACGAAAGAGTATGACAAACTGGCTGAGATCCATATCATCCTCTTGGCTGGCACCATAGAACATGAGAGGGCAGAAGAGCATTTCGACAAGTAATCTGTCTTGCAGAAAAGAGGAAACAAATTCCCGTGCAGAGATTTTGGGGCGTGGAATAAAAGGATCATACTGGTCAAGCTCTGCGACCATTTTTTCAAACTGCTTGATCGAATCGGGAAAAGATTTTGTTATCTGTTTCAGCAGCAGGTTGAAGTCATTTGAAAAACAGAGGCTTTTTCTATCCGGAAAGAGTATTTCTGAAGAGTACTGCTCATGCAGAATCAGATTGCGCCGTGGAATTTTTAATTGCCGCAGCAAGCGGTTTAAGGGAGCATGCTTATCTTCAGGCGGAGCAAAGTTGCTGATGGCGTGCAGTCCGGTTTCCAGCAGTCTGCCCTTGCGATGATAATATGAGTTGAGGCCACCTATTTTAGAGTGTTTTTCCAGGATGAGGACTTTTTGACCAAAGCGTGCGAAGCGGATACCGGCTGCCAATCCTGACAAGCCACCGCCGATGATCAATAGGGGATATTTTCTCACCGGGCCTTATTAAGCGGCTTTAAGGCGGGGCATGAGATAGCTGACACAACTTTCCAAGGTGGCGAGTTCGGGGTAATCCGCCTCGGGGATTTGAATCTGATAGCGTTTGCGGAGTTCCATAACTATGTCAAGGAAATCCATGGAGTCAAGGTCTAACTGATCCCGCAGCGGTCCACTGGGATTCAGTTCTGTAAAGTCAGCTTCATCATCAATATCCCGGATAATTTCCAGGATAACATTTTTAATTTCATCAATTGTCATTAAATATTTCTCCTTAAGAATCTAATATTATATATGAATAATCTGAATCTTTCAATTGAATCTTCAGGTAAAACCTTAATTTCAGTTCTTTTATAAATTTTATTTATCAGGCGGAAGTCATTTTTTTGACAATGACAACCGAGTTTATACCAACCATACCAAAAGAGTTGTTCAATATTGTGTTGACTGTCTCAAGTTTTTTGGGCTTATTGGCAACCAGATTATCCAATGCACATTCAGGGTCGAGTGATTCGATATTGATTGTCGGATGCACCTGGTTGTCTTCAAAGGCCAGCAGGTTGCCTGCCAGTTCAAGTACACCGGCTGCTCCCATGGCATGACCGATGATGCTCTTGGTATTATTAATGTAAGTATCGGGGCAATTCTCAAAGAGGTTGCGGATGGCGTTGCATTCTTCGATATCCCCCTGTTTGGTTCCGGTAGCATGGGTGTTGATGATATGGATATCTTCTGGTGCAAGGCCGGCCCGGTCCAGGGCCAGCTGCATGCACTCAGCCTGTCTCGGGCCATAGGGAAGAACAAAATCTTTGGCATCTGAATTCATGGCATATCCGACGAGTTCGCCATAGATTTTTGCTTTCCTGGCAAGTGCCTTATCAAGTTTTTCCAATACAAACAAACAAGCACCCTCAGATACCACTATGCCGTTACGTAGCATGTCAAAAGGCCTGCAGGCCTTGGCAGGATCCTGATGCATGGCAAGGGCTCCTTCCGCCTTAAAGCTTGCAAAAATTCCAAAAGAACCTGTGCTTTCAGAGATGCCCCCGGCAAGAGCCATGTCAACCTCGCCGAGTTTAAGCATTTGCGCCCCCTGAATCAGAGCGGCATTGCCTGCAGCACAGGCGCCGCCAATTGAGTAATGGGGGCCGGTAATGCCAAGGCTCATGGTGATTTCCCCGGCCGGGTTGTTAAGGACAGTGCGGGGATTATGATGATGACTCCAGAAATCGGTATTGTATTCAAACTGGCTGAGATTGAATATCTCGTTTTCCGTTTCAACGGTGCCGTGTTCAGTCAGCCCGATATAAACTCCTGTTCTTTTTTGTTCATACTGTGAAAAATCAGCAAGACCGGCATCATGTATGGCTTCGTTGGCAACATACACACCGAGACAGCCCGCCCTTGTGCCGCGTTTATTCTCTTTTCTCTTGCGGTATTGAGTTTCAGGGAACGAACAGATACCTGCCGGGACTTTGCCGATATAGCGAAGGTCTATTTCTCCAACACCACTTTTCCCAGCCAGGAGATTGCTGCGATAATCCTGGAGGTTGTCGGCATTCGGGGCTGCAAGTCCAACACCGGTAATGACTATTCTCTGGTCTTCTGATAGTTGTGGCATAGTTATGAGAACTTCAGGCAGCCCTTAATAATTTGAGAATTATATCTCTGTTTCAGCTCAGTGGGCATTTTTTGAGCCTGGATAATAAATATTCCTGGT
>JAQYVS010000164.1 GCA_030145365.1 Desulfofustis sp.
TCCACAAGGGATCAAAAGTTTATATTGAAGGAAAGATCCAGACCAGAAAATGGCAGGACCAAAATGGCAACGATCGCTATACCACTGAAATTATCGCCCGGGAAATGAAGATGCTCGATAGGCGTGAGGGGGGTGGAGGCGTTGGCGGTGGCGGAAGCCAGAGTCACGAACCTTCCGAGCCTCCTCCCGATTATGGTTCAATGGGCGAGGATGTACCGTTCTGATAAGACTGTTAATTTACTAAGCCGGATAGCAATGTACTGCTCAGTTATTCCGGCTCAATGTGTAGAGCATCTTTTTTTGCCGTAATCGGTATGAAAAAGATGCTCATCTTTTTATATGGTCCTCAGTTAACCGATCAAAAACAAGTGCTCAGTGAATTGAGTAAAGCGCTTGACTGACAGTCCATCCATCCCTATTGTGCTGCCAAGATAGAGTAGTTATTTTGATATGAGATTAACCATTTAAAACAGGCAAAAAACTGTTTTAAGTAATTGTTGTACCGGTGGCATGGATTATTACAAAATACTTGGTGTTGAAAAGCAAGCAGATGCCAACCAGATCAAGAAGGCATATCGGAAACTTGCCTTAAAATATCATCCCGACAAGAACAACGGAAATAAAGAATCTGAGGCCAAGTTTAAAGAAATCAGTGAGGCGTATGCCGTACTATCTGACCCCGAAAAGCGTCAGCAGTATGATACCTACGGTTCTACCGGGTTCCGGCAGAGATACTCCCAGGAAGACATTTTCCGGGGTTTTGATATTAATGAAATCCTCAGACAATTTGGTTTTGGTACATCAGGTTTTTCGTCTACCACATTCAGAAATCCAACGGGTGGCACATCTGGCCAGCCTGGATTTGATTCATTTTTTGGACAGAACATGGGTGGTCATGGAGGGTGTGCTGGCGGATGTGCACAACCCGCAAAAGGGCAGGATCTAACCTACCAGATATCGGTAAGCCTTGAAGACATATTAAACGGAGCCGATAAACAATTGACGCTGCGTACCAATGGAAAATCTGAAAACGTCTCGGTAAAGATCCCAAAAGGAATCGAAGAAGGAAAAAAACTACGATTAAAAGCTAAGGGCGCAGGTTCACCGATGGGTGGAGTCCCTGGAGATCTCTACCTTAAGGTTCAGCTTGAACCGCATAAGTTGTATGAGCGTAGTGGTGATGATCTCATTTACTCTAAAAATATTCCGTATAGCGATGCCTGTCTCGGAGCAAAAGTCGAGGTTGAATCACTTGATGGTAAAAAATTTATGGTCAATATTCCATCCGGTACCAATGGAGATTCCCGTCTTCGGATAAAAGGTCAGGGGCTGCCCAGTGGCCCGATTGGTGAACGTGGTGATCTCTATGTGAAAATTCGGGTCCAGGTGCCAAAAGAGTTGACCGAAGAACAAAAAATTTTGATCGAATCGTTGAAAGAAACAGGTTTATAACCTGTCTCGGTATGGATAACGAGAAAGGGGCGTCTATCACGGACGCCCCTTTTTTATTTTTAAGAATCAGATTACCATCAATATCCAGCCACCTTAACTACCGCTCTATACAAGATAATCAGGTATCTGAAACCTTTTGAGTAAGAGGAGTTTTGCAATGAAACATCTGCTGCTCTTTATTTTTGCTGGGTTGATTACGAGTGTCTGTTGTACGTCTTCCTGGGCAGTTCATGGACTTGCCATCGATAATAATCTGAAATATCTCGCAGGTTTTACCTCTTTTGATTACGTCTCTGATAGGGCGAAGAAGGGTGGAGGCATAGTGCTCCATGCCGTTGGGAGTTTTGACAAGATAAATCCTTATACTCTGAAAGGGACCGCTCCGGAAGGCTTGGAAAACCTGGTATATGAGACGCTAACCGTTGCAAGTTTGGATGAACCGTTTTCCCAATACGGGTTGTTGGCAAAAGATATCGAAGTTTCAATTGATCAGCTATCGGTAACGTTCACGCTTGATGAGAATGCCCGGTTTTCTAATGGTACGCAGGTAACGGTCGAAGATGTAAAGTTCAGCATCGAAACCTTGAAAAGTGACGCTGTTCACCCGTTTTACCCATATTATTACGCAGATATAAGTCATGCCGAAATACTTGATTCAGAGAAGATTACTTTTCATTTCAACAAGAAAAATAGAGAATTGCCGCTTATCGCCGGCCAAATACCTGTATTGTCAAAGGCCTTTTATGAAAAAAATGAATTTTTAAGCAGGGAGTTGATTGCCCCGATCGGCACCGGTCCCTATATCGTTGATACTTTTTCCCGGGGCCGATCTATAACCTATAAGAGAAATGAGAATTATTGGGCAAAAGACCATCCTGTTAGAAAAAATATGTTCAATTTTGACAAGATAGCATTCAAATATTATAAGGACCAAACTGTTGCTGTAGAGGCCTTTAAAGCAGGAGAGTTTGATTTGATGCTGGTAAATATTGCCAAACAATGGGTCCGTGATATCGACGGTCCCAAGGTTGATGAAGGGGAGGTGCGCAAACAAAAATTTCCCCATCGAAATAACGCAGGGATGCAGGGGTTTGTAATGAACACCCGAAAGAGTATTTTCAAAGATCCGGCAGTACGTAAAGCCATAGGCTTGGCGTTTGATTTTGAGTGGACTAATAAGACCATGTTTTACAATCAATACGCACGGTCCAATTCTTTTTTTAGTAATTCCTATCTGGGCGCTGAGGGGCTGCCGTCTAAAGCTGAGTTGCAGCTACTCACCCCGTTGAAAGAGCATGTTCCTGGAGAAGTTTTTACTACAGAATTACAGTCACCTAGGACCGATCTCTCAGGTGGAATTAGAGGTAATTTGCGAGCGGCCATGCAGATACTTAAAGAACGGGGATGGATTCTAAAAAACGGAGTACTGGAGAATAATGAGGGCCTGAAACTTTCATTTGAAATTATTCTTGTTTCCCCCACGTTTGAACGGGTTATGGCTGCATTCACCGACAATTTAAAAAAGATTGGTATAGAGGCTTCTTATCGGACTATCGATTCGGCTCTTTACACCGAGAAAATGAATAATTTTGATTTTGACATGTGTGTCTATGTTTACGGTCAATCGCAGTCACCGGGAAATGAACAACGTAATTTCTGGCATTCAGCCGCTGCTGATAGTAAAGGGTCAAGAAATCTGGCAGGAATAAAAAATAAGGCCGTCGATCAGTTGATCGATAAGATAATATACGCGACCAGCCGTGAGGAACTGACAGCGGCCAGTAAAGCTCTGGATAGGGTCTTGTGGTTTGGCTACTATCTCGTGCCAAACTGGTATCTTGATGGCCACCGTATTGCCTACCATGACAAGTTTGAAATTCCTGATAAGATTCCAACCTACTATAATTACATGTCATTTTTGTTGACCTGGTGGAGTAAGCCGTAACTGCTACCAAGCGAACGATTTCTCATATTGTTGTGAGAAGAGACAGTTCAGAGTCCTAGGGAATTTCTCTGGTAATGTTGCTAACTCATTGTTCTGAGGCCAAAAATATTATTTTTTTCTTGACGGAGGAAAAACCTGCTGATACATTGATTCCAGATACTCAGAATTGGCATGAGTATCAGTAATTTCAAGGGGCTGGAGTCCCATGTTTGATCTGACGGGTGAGACCGTCACATCGCCGGGAGGAATCAGTATGTCGGAACGTGTTCAAGGAAAGGTGAAATGGTTTAATGCAAGTAAAGGTTACGGGTTTCTCGAAAGGCCTGATGGAGAAGCCGATGTGTTCGTCCATTTCAGTGCTATCCAGAGTGAGGGGTTTCGTACCCTTGAAGAAGGGGAGCCTGTCGAGTTTTCAGTAGCACAGACGGATAAAGGGCTCCAGGCAGAGAACGTTGTGAAAGCAAACTGACAATCAATTAAATTTGTTTGTAACCCCAAGGCGTCTATGTCGTCTTGGGGTTTTTTTTTACCCCGCACCTCATTATGGAACTGATATCAGATTCGTTACTCATGACCGTTCGTTTCGGCAAATTAGTTGGCTCACTGTGTGAGCCTGGGGATCTTATTTGTCTGGGAGGAGAGCTTGGAGCCGGCAAAACTACGCTTACTCAATCAATTGCCGAGGGTGCAGGGATTGATGAGAAGGAATACGTAAGCAGCCCAACGTATGCAATTTTTCATGAGTACCAGGGAACGATTCCTTTCTATCATATGGACTTTTATCGTCTTGGCTCCAGCGAAGATGTTCTAGATCTAGGATTAGATGAATATATCTATGGACAAGGAATAGCAGTTATTGAATGGTATGAAAAAGCCATCGAGATTCTCCCTTCAGACTATCTCTTGATTCGACTTGATTTGGTTGATGAAGATTCGCGAAAACTTTCACTGCAGAGCAGTTCCGAAAAGTGGAAAAAAAGAATTAGCCGTCTGGCTCAACTTCTCCTATAATGCACCGTCATTCAAGATCTCTATCCGATGCTTGTTTATAATTTGATCATCATTAGATTGAGTCTGTCACGAAGCATTTTATCACGATAATAACTACCAGTAGCTAGGATTAATGAATGAATAGTAAACCAATTGTTTTTAATGACTGTCTGAAGACATTTACCAGGGACCAAGACAAGGCTCGGACACCGGAGCAGACCGTTGAGCATTTTTACAACCGGATCGAAGCCTTTGACGTAAAAATACTCAGTGAAGTCAAGAGAATTGATAACGGTCGTCTTGATATCCCCGTGTACTTCAGTGTTTGTACCGATGAAGCTCAGGCATTGACCGGCACCAAAAAGCAGATGGGTAAAGGAGCTTCAGCAAATCAATCCAAAGCTTCCGCATGTATGGAATTGGCAGAACGTTTTTCTTTTTTCGCTTTTAAAGCGGAGGAAGATAATTTCATCAGAGGTGACTATCAGAGTTTGCGTTCTGAGGGATACCCGGTTTTAGACAGTTCTTATCTGCTCAGATCGGTGGAAGATACATCCCTGTCAAACACGCACCTGGAAACCTTACTTGAAGATATACCGATGCAGTGGATTTGGGCCACCAATATCAGCAGGGGGGAACAGGTTCTCATTCCGTTTTCCTGGTTTTACGCAATAAATGAGTTCAACGGTCCATCTGCGGGAAATACCGTGGAAGAGGCCGCACTACAGGGTATTAGTGAGATCGTTGAACGTCATGTCTGCTCTTTGATTAACCACAATAACGTCGATACCCCGGCCATAGATTTTAACTCCATCGATGATCCGGTGGCACAGGAGCTGCTAGAAAAATTCAAAAAAGAAAACATAGATCTCTATCTTAATGATTTCAGTCTAGATACCGGTTTGTGTAGCATTGGAGCATTAGCGATAGATCGATCAACCTTTCCTGAGATGAGTGAAATTGTCTACACGGCAGGGACAACCCCTGGCCCTGAAAAGGCAATAATCCGTGCAGTCACCGAAGTTGCTCAACTTGCAGGAGATTTTAATTCAGGATCAAACTATGTTGCTTCGGGACTGCCAAAACCACTATCGATGGATGAAGTCAGCTATCTCACCGACGCTTCTGATACGATAAAAATGCATGAGATGAATGATCTATCCGACGACAACATGAAGGTGGAGATAGAACGCTGTGTCAAGGCCCTTGAAGAAATCGATATGGAAATATTGATGGTCGATGTTACCCATCCGCTTCTCAATATACCTGCACTTTATACCATTGTTCCCGGAGCCCATTTCAGGGAGCGATCGATTCGTCGTGATGCCGGGTTGTTCGCCGCCAAATTGCTCAACGAACTCGTGGACGATCCTTGGATGTTTGAGGCAAAACTTGAAGAGATGGAACAGCTCTTGCCCGAGTCTTACTATCTCTCCTTTTATCGCGGAAAAAGTTATTTCAACAATGGTAATTTTGATCGGGCAATTATTGCTTTTGATAGGGCACTAGAACAGAATCCTGAACAGGAAGATCTTCCCTACATATATTCTTATAAAGGACACAGCCTGAAAGATCTACAGCGTTATGACGAAGCTATTTCCGTTTTGCAACAGGGCTGCCGTGAGGACGATGAGCGACCGGATCTCTATAATTTGCTGGGATTTTGTTACTTTAAAAAAGATGATTTTCAAACGGCAATATCCCATTTTGAACGGGCGGTAGATCTTAATCCTGCTTCGGCAATGGATTATGCGAATCTGGGAGTAAATCACAACAGGCTCGGAAATAACGATGAAGCCATCCGATATTTTACCATTGCTTTGACCCTTGACGATTCACTTGACTTTGCCAGAGATCAGTTGGAAGAACTCACTGCTCAATCATAATGTTGACATAACCAGGCAATGAAAACAGCCTTACTTGCAGCAACGGATAGAGGATGGCAGACGGCCGAAGTGATACACCGCGGCCTGGTTGGTTCCGATTTTCTGAAGTGCGATCGGGGCATAAAACAGGCCTTGGCTGGTGCCTGGCAGAACTACGATGGAATTGTTTGCGTGATGGCAGCAGGTATTGTGGTCCGATGTCTGGCCGGGCTTCTCAGGAGTAAACATAGTGATCCTTGCGTGATCGTCGTTGATGAAGCTGGAAATCATGTTGTCAGTCTCTTGTCGGGACACATTGGCGGGGGTAACCAATTGGCTGAGAAGGTGGCCGAAATATGTGATGGAATCCCGGTCATAACCACTGCATCCGATGTGTCCGGCCATACAGCAGTGGATTTATGGACGATCGATAACAATCTCCTTATTGTCAACCCTGGTCTATTAGCTGCTGTTTCCACAAAGCTTTTGAACTCGGATTCTCTCGCTGTTTACCAGGAAAAAAACTTCATCGATACGCTGCCCGACGATTTCAGGGCTTGTACAAATCAAGCTGATGCTGATATAGTCATCTCCCTGTTGACCCGGCACCAAGAAAATAGTCTGCAGCTCATACCACGGGTTCGTTTTATCGGTTTCGGGTGCAGGCGGGGGGCGACTCTCGAAGAATTCCGAGAGGTGCTCAATGAGCTGGAACACCGATATGACATAGATTTAAGAAGTGTGGGAGGATTGGCCAGCATCGATCTGAAAAATGACGAAGAAGGACTGCTGGCAGCAGCTCAACATTACGGCTGGCCAGTACAGTTTTTTAGCAAAGAGCAACTCAGTGACGTGGCGGTACCAACAAGATCTGAAATAGTTCACGAAAAGATTGGCGTCTATGGGGTTTGTGAAGCAGCAGCTATCTTGGCTGCTTCGCTTAAAGGAAGAACAGGAAAATTGGAATTATCAAAGATAAAATGGGAACGAATAACAGCAGCGGTTGCTCAAATTGTATTTTAAGTGTTGTCGGAACCGGTCCCGGCTCACTTGATTACCTTATTCCAGCGGCTCGTAAAGAACTCGAGCAGGCGGAGATTATTATCGGTTACAAGACCTATCTTGATTTGATAAGTGAAATTATTGAAGATAAAGAAGTGGTTTATTCCTCAATGATGCAGGAGGTAGACCGTGTTAAACAAGCCTTTACCCTTGCCGAGCAGGGAAAACATGTAGCTCTTGTTTCTGGCGGAGATCCCGGTATTTACGCAATGGCCGGACTGGTTTTTGAAATCGGGGCGACGCGTACAATTCAGACGGAGATACGAGTCAAGGCTGGAATAGCTGCACTCAACAGCTGTGCCGAACGACTCGGTGCACCGCTTATGCATGATTTTGCAACGGTGAGTCTTTCCGACCTGTTAACTCCCTGGGAACTTATAGAAAAAAGGATTCAAGCTGCAGTTGAGGCAGATTTTGTTCTGGTTATCTATAATCCGAAATCAAAAAAGAGAGACTGGCAATTGGCAAGAGCACTAGAGTTGGTAGCTTCCAAACGCAAGCAGTCTACACCGGTTGGAATGGTTCGTGGTGCAACCAGAGCCAATGAAGAAGTGATCATAACTACGCTTAAACATTTTGAGCCTGATTGTGTGGATATGCAATCAACGGTTATTGTTGGCAATTCCACCACCTTTATCTGGCAGGATAAAATGATCACTCCGCGTGGATATAGCGATAAATATCAGTTTGACTGAGGAAAAGATGGAGATATATCTCCTCAGACACGGCCGAACCACTCAACCCGGAACGTATACCGGGATAAGCGATGTTCAGCTGTCAAAAACTGGCGAAGAACAGGTTTCTGTGCTCTCTTCGCAGTTTATTTCTCATGACTTTGACCGGTGTTACAGCAGTCCATTGATTCGCTGCAGAAGTACTTTTGAAGCGCTTGGTATTGACAACGATTGTGTATATGATGAGCGCCTACGCGAAATCAATTTTGGCCAATGGGAAGGACTGACATTTAAGCAGGTGGAGACACAATTTCCTGGACAACTGGATCTTTGGAAAACCCAAAAACAGAAATTTCACTTCCCTGGTGGTGATCTGCTGTCTGATTTTTCCAGCCGGATCGAAGAATGGTTCGAGGAACTGCTACGAGAAGACTTTGAGCGGGTTTTGATCGTTTCCCATGGCGGCGTTATTCGTGTGGCCTTGTGTCATCTGCTCGGAATCGGAAATGAGTTTTTGTTCTCGTTCACCATCTCTGAGGCAACAGTGAGCATGGTCGTTCATGAACCTGGTTTTGCACGTCTTGAGTTATTAAACTGCAGGGGGTATTAAAAACAGTGGCTGAAATCATCCTGATTACCGGTGGCACGAGAAGCGGCAAAAGCGATTATGCCCTGAAGCGGGCTGAGGCCGTTGACGGAAACAGATGTTTTTTAGCTACCTGTGTGGTTGCAGACGATGAAATGGCCGAAAGGGTTCAAAAGCACCGGGAATTAAGAGATGAGACCAGATGGCAGACCATAGAAGAGAGAATCGAGTTGGAAGATGCAATCCAGCAAAATGATTGTCATGTCTATCTGATCGATTGTTTGACCCTCTGGATAAACAACCTGATGGTTGACTGTTACGAAAAAGATCTTGAATGCACCGAAAGCTTTGTGGCCACAAGGACAGAAAAGCTTCTGGATACCATAGATACCATCAGCGGACTTGTCGTTATTGTTACCAATGAAGTTGGTATGGGAATCGTACCGGAAAATGAACTTGCCAGACGTTATCGAGATCTGGTTGGTCTGGCCAATAGAATGATAGCATCACGAGCTGCAGAGGTTATTTTGGTCAGCTGTGGTTTGCCCCTCTATTTAAAAGATATCAAGTGAGTGTAGAATGAATCTATTAGAAAAAACATGTCAGAATATCTTTCCCCAGGACAGCGAATCCCGGGATAAAGCACAAGCGCGCTTGGATCAGTTAACCATGCCCCATTGGGCGCTTGGGGATATTATGGACCTAGCGCTGGACCTGGCGGGAATCACCAGAAGCATTCAACCAACGTTTAGTAAAAAGATCATTGTGACAATGGCAGGCGACCACGGAGTAGTTGCCGAGGGAGTCAGCAAGTTTCCCCAGGAAGTCACTCCCCAGATGGTGCATAATATTGCTGCAGGAGGTGCTGGTATAAACGCCCTGGCACGGCAGGCTGGAGCTGATGTCGTTGTTGTTGATGTGGGAGTAAATGCAGATTTTGACGAGTTGAAAAAAAGCGGCAAAATTATAGATAAAAAGATTGCTTACGGTACCAATAATATCGCAGTAGGTCCGGCAATGAGCATAGCGAACGCCCGTCATGCGGTAGAAGCGGGCATTTCAGTTGCTGCTGAACTTGGTGAAAGATATGATATCTTTGGAACTGGTGACATGGGAATCGGCAATACGACACCAAGCAGTGCCATAGCTGCTGTGGTCACCGGAAAATCCATCGACGAACTGACCGGCAGAGGTACTGGTTTAAACGATGAACAGTTGGCAGCTAAGAAAAAAACGATTACAAAAATTCTTGAAGTGAACAAACCGGATCCTAATAACGGGCTTGATATTCTGGCCAAGGTTGGCGGATACGAGATCGGTGGAATCGCTGGGTTGATCATGGGAGCTGCTGCACAGAAAAAACCGGTCGTGGTTGATGGATTTATCTCAACGGCAGGGGCTTTGATCGCCTATAAAATTGAACCCTTTGTCAGGGATTATATCATTTGTGCCCATCGTTCCGTTGAGCCGGGCCATAAACATATGCAGGAAATCCTCGGTTGCAGTAGACCGCTTCTGGATTTGAATCTCCGGCTGGGTGAGGGAACCGGTGGAGCCCTGGCGATGAATCTTGTGGAGGCGGCTCGCGCTGTTTTGACCGAGGTTGCAACATTTGAAGAAGCGGCTGTGGCCGAAGCGGATAAATAAGGTTTCGGCTGGAACGTGGCTGATCATCAGAACTATAGTCCTCTGCAGAAGGCGTTGAAAAACCCATTTGCCTGTCTGTTAGTTACATTCAGGTTTTTGACGATTCTGCCGACATTTTCATCTTCTAGGGATGATCCTTACTATTTTGATGCAACCCCTTATTATTTTACCTTTGTCGGGTTGATTATCGGCTGTATTATTGCCGGAATTGGATTTGTTCTCAATTTAGTAGCGCCGTTGTTGGTGAGTGCGGCAATACTTGTTGTTTTGTTGTCTTTTGCTTCAGGTTTTTTTCATCTCGACGGCCTGGCCGATACAGCTGATGCTTTCATGAGTTCGAGACCGCGGGAGCGTTGTCTTGAGATTATGAGAGACAGCAGGATCGGGGTCATGGGAGCTGCTGCTCTATGCTCTGTTTTGTTGGTGAAAACTACCGCACTTGTTTCCATTGCCCAGGGGGACTTGGTGGCAGCCCTAATTATTACTCCGGCTGCCGGCCGAACGGCAATGGTAATTTCCATGTCGACCCTGGCCTATGCCCGGTCTGATGACGGACTAGGATCCTTGTTCTTCAACAATACCAGGTCGTCGGCCGCCATTATGTCTGGTGTGCTGCTTTGTCTTGTCTGTGTGCTTCTGGTTCCCGGGAAGCTGTTTCACATTACTATTGCATTCGCCCTTGTCCTGATCATTTTTTCCCGGATATCTCTGAGAAAAATCGGTGGTGGTACTGGTGACACGCTCGGTTGCCTGGGTGAACTGGTAGAGGCTGCGATGCTTGTCACACTGAGCCTTGATTTTTAGCATTGTTTGATAAGAGGAAAATAGATGTGCAGAAGCAAACATTGGTAACCGATATTCAGAGACTGGAACATGGTGGAAACATCCACAAGGTGAAGAGAAACCATGTCCAGGGATCTGAAGAACTCATCGACTTTAGTGCAAACATAAATCCACTGGGCCCTCCTCCCTGGCTCAGATCACACATTAACAAAACGCTGGAGTCAATTCTCCATTACCCTGATCCGGAATGTGACGAGCTGATACAGGTTATCTCTTCCAAATATCAGGTCAGCGCAGATCATCTCATTGCCGCCAACGGTTCCACAGAACTGCTGCATCTGCTGCCGTCTATTATCTCTAAGCGCAGGGTGATCATTCCCGTTCCCTGTTATATAGAATATCTCACGGTTTTTGAACGACATGGTTTCGATGTTCAGCCGTTGGTGCTTGATGAGAAGAGCGGGTTTAGGGTTTCGCTTACTAAACTGACTGAATTGCTCAGCGGCGGAGAACTCGTTATTTTCGGCAATCCGGTGAACCCTTCAGGAACTGCATTGTCCGATGACAAAATCATTGCCTGTGCTCAGCGCAATCCGGACACCTTGTTTGTCATTGATGAAGCATTTCATGAATTCGTCTCAGAGTTTAAAACGGTGGGCGGTCGTCTCGATAATATCATTACGCTCAATTCACTGACTAAATTTTTTGCAGTTCCCGGACTCAGGGTGGGTTTTGGCATCTTTTCAAAACCGTATTATTCCGAGCTGAAAAAACTCCTGCCACCATGGACAGTCAACTGCTTGGCCCAGGCAGTTGCGGTCAAGGCTTTGCAGGATGATGCCTATTGCCTCAAAACCAGAGAGGCCTGTATTGCCTTGAGAAAAGATCTACGAGAGGCGCTTGGAGCTATAAGCGACCTCACCGTCTTTGATTCAACGGCTAACTATCTTCTGATGAAACTCAACGGAAAACAATCCGCAGAGCGGGTTTACAGGGAGTTGCTCAAAGAGCATATCATCATCAGGCGATGTGGCAATTATCAGGGGCTTGACGATTCGTTTATCAGAGTTGCCGTGAGGACAGAAGAACAAAACAATAAACTGATCAATTCGCTCAAATCGTTGCTGGGTTCTCCAAAACCTAAATCGTTAGTACGCCAAAAGAAATGCAAAACGATAATGTTTCAGGGAACATCATCAAATGCTGGAAAATCGGTACTCTGTGCAGCCTTATGCCGAATTTTACTCCAGGACGGGTTCAACGTGTGTCCATTCAAAGCCCAGAATATGTCTTTAAATTCACATGTCACTCTTGATGGAGGGGAAATGGGGCGTGCCCAGGTGGTCCAGGCCCAGGCAGCCAAAGTTGATCCTGACTGGCGAATGAACCCAGTATTGCTGAAACCCAACAGTGACACTGGTTCTCAAGTGATAGTCAACGGCAAGCCGGTGGGTAATATGAATGTCCGTCAATATCACGAGTATAAATACGAAGCCTGGAAGGCAGCCACTGCGAGTTTTGATGAACTGGCTGAACACTATGATGTCATTGTCCTTGAAGGTGCAGGATCTCCAGGAGAAATTAATCTCAAACATCACGATATCGTGAACATGAAGATGGCCCGTTATGCCCGGTCCCCTGTACTTCTTGTAGGAGATATAGACAGAGGAGGAGTATACGCATCCTTTGCCGGTATTATGGATGTTCTGGAAGAGTGGGAGCGATCGTTGATTGCAGGATTTGTAGTTAATAAATTCAGAGGAGATGAATCTCTGCTTGCTGCTGCACATCTTTTTATACAAGAGCATACCGGCAGAGAGGTATTCGGCGTTGTTCCCTATATTACAGATATTGTAATTCCCCAGGAGGATTCTGTCTCACTTCGGGAAGGTTTTTACCGGGATCGGGGTACTAATTCCGATCAGGTGGAAATAGCTGTAATCGATATTCCCCACATCTCAAATTTCACCGATATCGATCCACTTTACCATGAACCCGATGTTAACATCAGGTTCATATCGGATCGTTATCAATTGGGTAGTCCGGATGCAATTATCATCCCGGGTTCAAAGAATGTGGCTGGAGATCTCCGATATCTGAAAAACGGAGGAATTGACCGGGCAATTGTTGATTATGTTTCCCGTGGGGGGCTCGTGGTAGGCATTTGCGGGGGCTATCAGATGCTTGGTCGGCAGCTCAAAGATCCGCATAAGATTGAGACTAATGATGGTACCATCATCGGGCTTGCGTTGTTGGATATAGATACGGTTCTTGCTCCGGAAAAAACGCTGACAAGAAGAAATGGCGAGCATATAGAATCAGGTTGTAAGATAACCGGTTATGAGATCCATCATGGTCTCAGTGAAGGTAATTCGAATCCGGTACTCAGGTTCGAAAACGGAGAGACGTGTGGCAGCACAAGCCACGATGGTACAATTTGGGGTGCTTATCTGCATGGAATCTTTGATGAGGATAATTTCCGGAGGTGGTTTGTAGATTCATTGCGCCTTAAAAAGAATTTAGAACCATTGGGCAGTGATGGAGCAGCCTATAACCTTGATAAGAGTATCGATGAACTTGCAGATCTGGTCAGATCCCATTTGGATATACAGGCTATTTACGCATTGATGAATATAGAGGTCTGACGTGCTTTTTTACGGCCAGCTTGTTTGTGCTCTTCTGCTTGATATGATTTTCGGCGATCCTCGTTTTATTCCGCATCCGGTACGCTATATAGGCTGGCTATGTGAACGGTTTGAAAAGTGGACAAG
>JAQYVS010000166.1 GCA_030145365.1 Desulfofustis sp.
AGGGGTAATATCTGGTTTTTGCAGGTCAAGCAGATCCAGTAAAATTATCGGCATCGGCTGGGAACGCATCTCTGCTGCCGAAATTATATAAGAGCAGAGCAGTTGAAGGTGCTCAAATTTTGAGCTGTGTCTCCCGATCTTGCTGGGTGTTTCTGGGACCAGGTTTTCCATTCTCTTCCTAACCATTTTCCGCAGCAATTTGTTTTTTTGATCCGGAAAAGGACGAGTGTTGTACGATAAACTGTCAGAGTAGCTAATGCTATTTGGCTGGATTGAAACGAAAAGGGGTATATGTTCTTCAACGATACTGCGGGCTTTTGTAAAGTATGCAGATCGGCGGACCTTGTCCAGAATGTCAGTAATTAGAATCTGCAGTTCAGCGCTTTCCTGTTTGAGGTTTGCGAGCCGGTTTTCAAGTGTTTCCGCCACACTTCCACTGATCCTGTCTGTGCCTGTAAACGTATCGAGAAGACCTTGGATATATGTTCCCTCGGAAGACATGTGTCCTGTTTTTAACAGGTTTTCAAGCTCGGTTGAGATTTCATCCCAGCGGGTTGACGAAGCTATCTCAATAAAATTTATCCATCGGGAATAATCGAGTCGCCTGCCTATTTCAATGAGATCTGTCTCATAGAGAATCGGTGTCAGAGTACCGAGTTTTTTAATCAGAGAAACTTCTGCGGCGAATACAGCCAAAGCAACCGTTCGTGTTTTGGGGATGCGTGTGCCTGCAAATTTGCCAAGTTTTTCCTGTTGTGGATATTCGGAAAATGGTCTGGTGATGGTGCAGTCATAGGGAGGGTTGATGGTCTGGATTGCTTTGAGAAAGTTTTCTCCCTTAGGCTTCCTGGAAAACTGAAAGTAAGTTAAAGACTGGTTCAGTTTTATCCAGCCGGTTTCAGGTGTTTCTCCAAGACCGCGAACTTTCAGTTGAACGAGTTTCATAAGTCATCATACCGAGTTTTAAAGGTGTATCTATTTTACAAGTAGTTTCTCCTGTGCTGGTGTCAAGATACTTCGTATGTTCTTTACAATCGGTTTTGGCTCTTGCCCACCAACCTAAACCCCGCTTGAACTCGCGATGGTTTTTTAGTAAGTAACCATGATTACGAATGCATGATGGATATCGTGATCCGCTACGATTAATTCTTACCTTTTTAACACTAAAAGAAGAGTCCTCAATTTAATGAAATCAATAGAAAAAGTATCAGTTCACGGCGGCCATAGCGGTCAGTTCTGTTATCATGCCACCGATTCTTTGGAAGAAATCATTATATCTTACATCGATAAAGGGTTTCGCTGGATCGGCATCACTGAACATACTCCTGCTTTAAGTGAACCACTTCTGTATGCCGATGAGCGGGAAGCGGGTTTGACCCCCGAATTTCTGCTGGAAGAATTTGGCAGATATATGGATGAATGCAGGCGGCTTCAGAAAAAATATAAGTCGCAGATTGGTCTCTATGCAGCCATGGAAATTGAGACATACAGCGGTTATGAAGAATTTGTTCCGTATCTGGCCGACAGATTCAAACCGGATTATATCGTGGGTTCGGTTCATTTCGTAGCCGATCTGAACTTTGATTATTCCCCGGAGATGTATAAGCAGGTGGCCCGAACAGTCGGTGGTATTGATGAGATGTATCACGCCTATTTCGACACCCAGTACGAGATGATCAAACTGTTAAAGCCGGCGGTTGTCGGCCATTTTGACCTGATCAGAATTTTTGACCAGGATTACCGTATGCGCCTGCAGCAACCTGATATGGTCAAGAAAATCAGGAGAAATCTGGAGTTGATCAAGGATCTTGACCTGATTCTTGATTTCAATCTCAGGTCTTTATTGAAAGGAGGAACGGAACCGTATATTTCCAGTTCCATTCTGGAATTGGCCCGTGAGTATGACATGTCGGTGGTACCGGGTGATGATTCTCATGGACTGGCATCGGTTGGCAATTACTTTGATAAAGGAGTTTCAATTCTGCAGCAATACGGTATTAGTACGGACTGGAAAAAACCATTACATGAGTAAAAGTGGGCTGTTGGGCTATGGAAGCGGCCGTACGTGCTTTTGGCAGACGGGAAGGAAAAAAGCCGAGCTGACATTCAAATTAACCCCTAAGCTTTATACCCACGAATTTGGAACTGTTCTCCGATTATGTCTGTCACTGGTGTTGTTTTGAACATGCCGTCTAACAAATAAGGTTTATAAATATCAAAGGATTAAAGCTGTATAGAACGGAGGGATTGAATGAACGCACCGCAGGTCAAATTATTGGTATTGACCACCTGTCTCCAATGCAAGGCACTAAAAGATCTGTTGAGGGAAAACAAAGTTGCTTTTGAATCGACCGACGTCGATTTGATGATCAAAGATGACCGGGATAAGTTATTCAAAGAAATGGGTGACTATAATGAAAAACGTGCATTTCCCGTCACCATTGTTGGTGATCAAGTCATTGTCGGTTACCAGAAATCACTTATCATGGAAACACTGGGGTTGATCTGATGGATGCCAAACAATTGTATCAGCAACTGAAGAAAATCAACGAACCCAAGGGGTATTTTTTCAACGAAAACATGGAACACACCATGTTTCTCGTTGAAGGTCTTATTAAGAATAAAAACCGTTACGGGTATATGTGCTGTCCCTGCCGATTGGCTCACGAAGACATAGAGGCGGATCGCGATATTATCTGTCCCTGCGACTATCGCGAACCCGATGTGGCTGAATTTGGCAGTTGCTACTGTGGGCTGTATGTATCTAAAGAATGGAATCGCGAACAGATCGAGCATGTCTATGTTCCGGAACGCAGACCTGTGGAAAAGTGTTGATCGGCCTCCGATTTGTGAATGATCAGAAAACACTCTCAAGAAAAGCAACCGCTCGCTTTTCCGACCAGTAGGATTTTTCCAGCCAACTACCCACGAAGCCGACATGCCCACCGTATTCCGGCATTTCAAGATACAGAGATCTACTTCTCTGTGCTTCTTTAATTGGGTAGCAGGATCGGGACAAAAATGGATCATTTAGAGCCTGGACGAGCAGGGTGGGGATGCGTATTGCCTGTAAGAATTGAGCCGAGGAACACCTTTTATAGTAATCACCAGCATCCGTAAAACCGTGCAGCGGAGCCGTGTATTTGTTATCAAACGGTTCAAATTTCATTATTTTCTCAAGCCCTTCAACGTCAATGAGCCCCGGAAACCGCTTGGCTTTTTCTCGAATTTTTTGGTGTAATCCCTTCATGAAATAGCACATATAGATCTGATTGCCGGGCTTGTCCATCACGTTAACCGCATCAGCCAGGTGACAAGGCACTGAAAATACCACACTTGCCTTTACCCTTGCCGGGACCAGATCTGGATTTTCTCCCAGATATTTCAATGTTTGATTGCCGCCCATGCTGAAGCCGATCAGGGCTGCATGTTCGTAATTTTTCTGAAGTGCGTGGCAGATAATCTGATGGAGATCATCAGTTATGCCCGAGTGATAAAATCTAGGCAATCTATTGGGCTCACCTGAGCAGCAACGAAAATTAAGACAGATAACGTCCCACCCGTGCCTGCTCAAATGGCGAGCCATTCCCAGCGGATATTTTTTTCTGGCGTGCCCTTCCAGGCCATGGCTTACTATCGCTATTTTGCTGCTTGTTCCCTGGGAGCACCGGTGCCAATCTATATCGAGGAAATCTCCATCGGGCGTCTCCAGGCGCTCTCGTTCAGGATCTGTCTCAGGGGTTGGTCGAAACAGCGTTGGATACATGGTTTGTACGTGCGAGCTGGTAAACGGGAAAGTCGGTCGATAGCCGGGGGGGGGAAGCAGTGGCATTATAGGTTTCAGCCTCAAATGGTGCGGGAAAACAGGATCAGAGAGGTGAAGAACAAGGTGAAATAGATAGATTTTGTATAATGGTATTCCTTCGCAGCACAAACAATAAAGGAGCCGCTTAAAACACCATCCGGTATCAGCGGCAGCATTTTGAGATCAACAAACAATTGTTTTTTGGTGCTCGGTTTAAGAATCATTGTTGCGAGATGGCGGGAGGTTAAAACGCTTCAGGGCTGACTTGTTCTGGCAAGTCTTCGGGGGAGAACGGTAAAAATGAGAATAGATAGTTCTCAAGCTCAACACAGGATTGAAAATTTTCATATATCCGCCTGGTAAAGGACTCACTTCCCCGGGCATAATGATCGACAATATACTCAAGCCGCTGATTCAGCGAAACGATCTCAGTGTGCCGCACCCGTTTGTCCGCATAATAGACAATTTCCCTGGCGGGGAAAGAGCCCTGCATATATGTATCCGGAGTATGGTTGCTCAAAAAGACATGATCGCGAACGATCTTTCCCACTTCCGGATAGCCGTGCTCAACACAGATGAATTGACCCTCCTCAGCATGTTGACAACTTCCGTCTAAACATTTGGTTTTGGCAATGTCATGAAGCAGTGCTCCAGCAAGGACGAGATCGAGATCGGGAGGAGTAGCCTTGTTTGCAGCCGGTATCTGAAGTTCGGTGACAATTTTTTCTGCCACTCGGGCAACTCTGAACGAATGTTCTTTAATATTGTCAAGCATCTCGTACTGGTCCATCAGCCAGATGCATTTGGAGATATCTGGTACCTTCACCGCTGTTTGCCCCGGAGCATCCAATTACTTTACCGACCGCTGAGTTCGTGCACCGCTTCTACGGCGATTTTTGCCTGTTCCGGCGGAGTAAACTGATGAATGCCGTGTCCCAGGTTGAAGATATGACCTTTTGCGTCTTTTGCGTCTTCGAGCAGTTTTTTGATTCTGCCCCTTAACTTATCTTCAGGAAGAAGCAGGGCAAATGGGTCGATATTTCCCTGAACGGCTTTATTGCCGACTCGCTTGACGGCGTCACCAATATTGATTCGCCAGTCAAGCCCGATTACGTCGGCTCCTGAATCGGCCGAATATTCAAGCAAGGTCGAGCCGTTATTGGCAAAATAGATGATCGGCAGACCGGTTGGTTTTAAATCGTTTATGATACGTTTTACATAGGGGAACGCATAGCTTTCAAAGTCAACGGGTGCAAGAACACCTGCCCAGGAATCGAAAAGCTGCAGTGCCTGGGCGCCTGCCTCTGCCTGGGCCAGCAGATACTTGGAGGTGCATCTGCTTATTTTGTCCATCAGGGAGTGGAACAGTTCAGGTGCGGTGAACATCATCTTCTTAGTTTCCCAGAAGACCTTGGATGAACCGCCTTCAATCAGATAAGTGGCACAGGTAAACGGAGCACCGGCAAACCCGATCAGTGGAACCTTCAGCTCTTTGCGGAGCAATGTGATGGTCTCCATGACAAAACCCATGGTCTCAAGCGGGTCGGGGACGATCAGTTTGTCAACGGCAGCCTGATCCCGGACTGTCTGTGGAAAAATTGGTCCTTTTCCTTCGTGAAACTCAAGTTCAAGCCCCATGGCTTCCATTGGGATCAAAATATCTGAAAACAGGATCGCCGCATCCATATTGAGGATATCGATGGGCTGCAGGGTAACTTCTACACAGAGTTCAGGCGATTTGCATAATTCGAGAAAACTGCGACCGCTTCTAACCTTCTGGTACTGGGGCAGGTAGCGCCCAGCCTGGCGCATTATCCAGATAGGAGTATAGTTGGTGGCTTCGCCTCTGCAGGCCTTTAAAAAGGTATCATTGAAGGTCATCTCTCTATCCCGCCTCCTCGTGGTTATCAGTTTTACCAGGTTCGTAACTGCAAAATGGCTCCTGGGCCAGGTAATCGCCGGTCATCGCATAGGCTCGTGCTCGGCAGCCGCCGCAGACATTAACATATTCACATCGACCGCAATTATCTTTATAACCTTTGAAATCCCTGAGTTTCAAAAACAGATCCGAATGCTCCCAAATCTCTTTAAATCTGACCTGATGAATATTACCAGCTGATTTAGGAAAATAGCTGCAGGGCAGAACTTCACCGTCTACATCGATCAGGCAGATTAGCTGGCCGGCCAGGCACCCCTTGGATCCGCCGGTGGAGAAGTTGAGGTTGCGGCGTTTGAAACGTTCTCCCTCTTCCTTGGCTTTTTGCCTGACAATTCGGTAATAATGCGGAGCGCAGGTCGGCCGCATCAATATTTCCTGCTCCTGCTTCTCAACCTGGTAGTGCCATTCGAGAATTTCATTGTAGAGGCTCTCCGGAATCAATTCATCCATGACGTCCTCTCCGCGACCGGTGGGAACGATCATAAACATATACCAGGCTGTCGCCCCTAGAGATTTCACAAGCTTAAATATATCTGGGACCTCATCCTTGTTTCTCAGGGTCAATGATGAGTTGACAAGAAAGGGAATATCATGGCGGTTGAAAAGCTCTATGGCCCGCATGGTACCATCGAAGGCACCGGCTTGGTTACGAAAATTGTCATGGGTTTTAGCCTGGGCACCATCGAGGCTGAGCGATACCATCTTAATATCGGCTGTTTTGATTTGTCTGCAGGTTTCTTCATTAACCAGGGTGCCGTTGGTCGCCAGACACATGCGCAGCCCTTTGTCGGATCCATAACGGGCAATGTCGAAAATATCATCTCGAAGCAGAGGCTCTCCGCCCGATAAGACCATGACTGGATTTGCATACGAGCTGATATCGTCAAGGATGCTGGTTGCCTGTTCAAACGAGAAATCGGGGTGACCGTGTACTTCCAGCTCAGAGGACGATCGGCAATGTACACATTTCAGATTACAGCGCCTGGTTGTTTCCCAGGCGATCCATTTGGCTTCAAAATCCATGTCTATTGTCTTTTCCTCGTATTGCTATAAAGTATCAAATGTCAGCTCTTGTCAGTGAGTTGCGTTGCTTAGCTATCGGTCCCAAATGACTTTGTATAAAGGCAGTAAACAACTATATTTACTTTTCCTTTAACTTCAAAGATAAATGGTAAAAATAATGATTAAAGTTCGGCCAAAGAGCCGTTTCAGTTCTGCTTTCTAAACAGGGGTAAATCGCGTATAATGGTCAGCCGGACAAAATGGACGGAGTTAAACTCCGATTATGTATAGGAAAATAGCATAAGATCGAAACGATGATAATTAAACCGCTACACGCAAAAAGTCTCGAAGGTGAACAGGCAATCAGTGAATTGCTCTCCCGTTTCCAGACCGGTGATGCTTCATGTTGTTCCAGTGTCAGTGAAATTATTGAGGCTGTCAAAAAAGAAGGTGATCAGGCTCTTCTTGATTTCACACACAAATTTGATTCTCCCGATTTGGGGCTGGATGAATTGACTGTTTCAGCAGCTGAGCTGAAGCAGGCCTACGAGTTAGTCGATGACGATTTTCTGCAGACTCTGGAGGTCGCCATCGATCGGATTCAAAGTTTTCATCAACGGGAGATGGAGGATTCCTGGCTGCAGACCAGAGATGACGGTACTATTGTCGGTCGACTCGTACGGCCAGTGGACAGTTGCGGGCTTTATGTGCCCGGGGGAAAAAGCGGCTCCACGCCTCTGGTTTCCTCGGTTCTGATGAATGGAATTCCCGCTTCCATAGCCGGTGTCGATCAACGCGTAATGGTAACTCCTCCCGGAGTGGATGGAAGTATAAGCCCGTATCTGATGGTTGCTGCCCAGGAAATAGGCATTACAGAAATATACAAGGTGGGTTCCGCCTGGGCCATAGCCGCGCTCGCTTTTGGGACCCAGACGATTCCAGCGGTTCATGTCATCGTGGGACCGGGAAACCAGTATGTCGCCGAGGCTAAAAGGCAGGTCTCTGGCCTTGTGCGTATCGATATGATTGCAGGTCCGTCGGAGGTGTTAATCGTTACCGATACAAGTGCTGAACCGCGCCACATTGCTGCTGATATGTTAGCCCAGGCCGAGCATGACCCCCAGGCGCTGGCTGTGGTTGTGACGACCGATGACACTAAGCCGGAAGAGATTGTTGCAGAGTTAGCGAGTCAACTGGAAGGGCTTGAGAGAGCCGATATCGCCAGAGAAGCGCTAACCACTAAGGGCCGAATTATCGTTGTTGATACCTTGGAGGAGGCGATAGACCTGGCCAATCAGATTGGCATTGAACATCTCGAGCTGATGATAGAGGATCCCTGGTCGCAGATTCCCCATATTCGCCATGCCGGCGCTATCTTTCTGGGCAGCTACACACCTGAAGCGGCGGGGGATTATCTGGCCGGGCCCAACCACGTGTTACCGACAATGGGAACTGCAAAATTTGCCTCAGCGCTGGGAGTTGAAACCTTTTTGAAGAAAAGCTCTATTATTGCCTATTCAAAAAGCGGACTTGAAGGAGATGCTGATCATATCCGGACCCTGGCCAGGCTTGAAGGCTTGACGGCTCATGCTGCGTCGGTGACCAGCAGATTGAAATCGTAGTACATGTGCATATAATCAATGGAGTTTGGTAAATTCGATGATCTGGTAGTTCGGGGCGCTGCGTCTCTTGATGTTGCTCTTGATACGCAGCAATCGGAAAACCTCTATCGATACTATCTGGAACTCAAACACTGGAGCAAAAAAGTAAATCTGATCTCCCGTGAAGCAACCGACGAGCAGATTGTTGAAAACCACTTCATCGATTCTCTGGCCTTGGTATCTGTGCTCGATGGACGGAGCGGGGCACTTTTCGATATTGGTAGCGGAGCGGGTTTCCCGGGGTTGGTCTGTAAAACGGCTCGTCCCGAAAGAGTGGTGAGCCTCATTGAACCACGTTTAAAACGGACTTCGTTTTTGCGTCATGTCATTCGTTCCATCGGGCTGGCTGGCGTTGATGTGCAGTCATGTCGTTTGGAAGACGGGGTTGCACTGG
>JAQYVS010000243.1 GCA_030145365.1 Desulfofustis sp.
CAAGGACATGACGGAACATTGTGACCTGATGCTTTTCTGGGGCTGCGATCCCGAGACGACTCCCTGGGGTTTTGTCGGACAGTTTGCCTCCAGACTCTGTTTTTTCTGGAGAGAGGCTGGAATCAAGCAGGTCTATATCTGTCCAGATCTTAATTATGGTGCGGCAATTCATGCCGACAAATGGATACAGGTTCTGCCCAATACCGATTCTGCAATGCAGCTGGCGATCATCTATATGTGGCTGAAGGAAGGAACCTACGACAAAGACTATATAGAAACCCATTCAATCGGAATGGACAAAGTGGAAGCATACGTCTTGGGTGAGGAGGATGGAATACCCAAGACCCCTGAATGGGCTTCTGAAAAATGCGGTGTACCTGAATGGACGATAAAAGCACTGGCCCGGGACTTCGCTGCCAAAACAACCTCGATCCTCCATTATATGGGGGGCAGCATGTTCCGTGGTCCGTACTCTCATGAACCCGCCCGCCTTGAATGCATCCTCCTGGGCATGCAGGGCTTGGGCGGCCCCGGGGTTCACCAGGCCCAGATCACTTATACCGGCATGCCCCGGGCAAAAGGACTCGGTTCCACCCGCTTTTTCAATCCGTCTTTGAGCGAGAGATTGACCAAACCGGTTCAAACCACCATTCGTGCCTGGGGCAAACAGCTCATTCCGAAAACCCTGATCCATGAAGCCATCCTGAATCCTCCGCTGGAGTTCTGGGGAAACGGCGGCATCGAGGAGATGGTGGAAGATCAGTTCGTCAAATATGAATACCCATTACCAAAAGAAAAAGGCGGAACCGAAATCCGCATGATGTGGACGGACACACCGTGCCGCATTACCTGCTGGAACTACGGAAATGAAACAATTGTTGCCGAGCGGGACCCGCAAATCGAATTTATCCTGGCCCAGCATCCGTGGCTGGAGAACGATTGCCTGTATGCAGACATCATCCTTCCTTCCAACACCTTGATGGAGGTTGATGATATTGTCACCAATACCCGCCAGGGCATCCAGCACCATACCATCAATCTCCAGGCCAAGGCCATTGAACCTGTGGGCGAATCAAAAAGTGATTACGAGGTGGTTCTGGAAGTCGCCAAGAAACTGGGGAAAGGCGAAGAATTCAGTGAAGGCAAAAGCATCAGCGATCTTCAGCAGGAAGTTTTTTACAATATGGAGTTGGAGAAATTTATATCCTGGGAAGATTTTAAAGAGAACCAATATGTTGTACTTCCCACCGCAGATGACTGGGAAGACGACGTTGTTGGCCTGAGACCCTTTTATGAAGATCCTGAGAAAAATCCAATGCCCACACCGAGTGGAAAACTTGAATTCTACTCCGAGCGAATTGCCAAACACTATCCCGATGATCTTGAGCGACCGCCGATTCCCAAATGGGTTGAGAAGAGTGCAATGCACGATGAACGGGTATCGAGTTTCAGATCGAAGGCCTATCCACTTCTTCTGATGTCCAATCATGGCCGTTGGCGGGTCCATTCCCAGGCGGACGATGTCACCTGGTGCCGTGAGGTTGTAACCTGCAAGGTCAAAGGTTGGGATGGCTATCTCTATGAGCCGTGCTGGCTCAATCCGACAGATGCGGAAGCCCGCGGCATTAAGGACGGCGATATTGTCCAGGTGTTCAACGAACGTGGCAGTGTGCTCTGCGGCGCCCGAGTATGGGAGAGGCTGATGCCTGGAGTGACTTATGTTGATCACGGTGCCCGTCATGATCCGATTATCCCGGGAAAACTTGACCGGGGCGGGGCGATAAACACGATCTCCGGCGGCGGAACTGTTTCCAAACGCTGCGTCGGTCAGGCAACGTCGGGGTACTTAGTCGATGTATCCGGAGTGACGGTGGAATTAATGGATCAATGGCGGCAGGACTATCCTGAAGCATTTGAACGGAAATATGATCCGGCTGCAGGGCTGCGCTTTGATGCCTGGATTGATGGAGGTGAATAAAATGAAAGCGTTTGTCATTGATTTAGCCAAATGCAACGGCTGTTATTGCTGTCAGATTGCCTGTAAGGATGAACATGTTGGCAACGACTGGACTCCGTATGCCAAGCCGCAGCCCGATACCGGACAGTTCTGGCTGGGGATTACCGAGATGGTACGCGGTCAGGTTCCCAAGGTCAAGGTTACCTATCTGCCGAAGATGTGTCATCACTGCGATGACGCACCGTGCGTTGAAGGTTGTGCAGCACATGCCATATATAAACGGGACGACGGCATTGTCATCGTTGACCCGGAAAAATGTGTGGGTTGCCAGATGTGCCAGGACAATTGTCCGCATGGCGCCATCTATTTTAACGAGAGTCTGAATATTGCTCAAAAGTGTACCGGCTGCAGTCATCTTCTTGACAATGAGGAGGAGTGGGAGGTTCCCCGCTGTGTTGATCAGTGTCCGACCGAGGCTATCCGTTTTGGTGAGGAGGAAGATCTTAGGGAGTTGATCGACGGGTCTGAACTGCTCAACCCGAAAGCCGGGACCAAGTCCCGTGTGTTTTATCGAAACCTTCCGAAGAAATTCATTGGCGGAACCGTGTATGACCCGGTTGAAAAGGAGGTCATTATCGGCGCATCCTGCAATTTGAAGGATAGTGAAAGTGGTGACAGTTTTACCACCGAGACAGACAACTACGGTGATTTCTGGTTCAACGGTCTTGGTGATGATCGAACTTTCACGCTGATTATTGAAAAGGCTGGAAAGATGAAAGTAATTGAGGATATCGTTACCTCAAAAGAACTGAGTCTTGGCGATATTGCTATGGAGTAACCCCTATAGACCTGGACAAACCAGAGAATTGAGAATTAAGCAGGGTCTGGGTTGTCAGTCACTTCCAAGGCCAATAAGTTAATTGTAATTGCACCCGGGTATGTTGTTGAGGACAGGGCACATGGCGAATTATTGAACCCTTAGGGTATCTATTATAGATTCAATTGAAGCCAGTGTTGTCAGCAGGGCTAAAGGGTCTTTGTGATCACTTTTTATCGAAAACGCAGACAATAATACAATACACTTCACAGACCAGAATTCGATTTACATGCAACTGAGCCCTGCGCCTGGTTTCACAGCTCTTTGGTTGCTCTTCCTTGCTGAGATTCCTGGCTCATTTCACTGTTGTTCGTGCACCTTTCAAAATCAGTCGTATTAGTTTTCTTATATTGCTGCATGAAAAGATATGTGAGGCAGAACCTGGAGCATGGGTTCTCTGATGTGGTGTGAAGATGGATGGACTAAAATGAAAGAAAAATCTGAAGAATCGGTATTGACGGTTACTTACAAGGCGTCCCAGCTGATCTCAGAATATTTTAAAAAAAGGGAAAAGCAGCCAATTCGGATCTTCGTAGGTCTCGGTGGCTGCGGGATCCGTACGTTTGGAATTGCGCTGGAACGTCCCGGGTCAACTGATCGAGTATTTGAGATCGAGGGGTATACCTATGTCATTAATAAAAAACTGCTGAACCTTGTTAAACCTGTTCTCATTGATTCCGACGGAATTGGGTTTCGTATGAGCGGCTGCGGCATTGCTCCCCCCCAAGGCTGCGGAAGTTGCGGAAATATGTGTGGTGTCCGTGGAGGCACTCGGTGCCCTGGCGATTGTTTTATATGCAAATTTCAGTGTAATCAGAGTCTGAAAAGAAGGAATAACTGATCATCCTGAGCCGATTTTCTCTGATGACCGAACCAGATAAGTTCAAAAATATGGATGATGAGATAGGCCTTTACGATTGCCCGATGCCCGATACGTTCAAGGAAAAATTTGGACTGACACTTTCTCTGGCATGGATGTTTTACCTTGGTTTTGTAAGCAGGGTTATCTTCGGCCCGCTTATGCCTGAAATTCAAAAAGAACTTGGTTTTACACATCTGCAATCCGGGTATCTGTTCATGATGATTGGCATCGGTTTTCTGATGGCCCCTTTTTTTTCTGGTTTTATTTCATCGCGAATCAACCATTTGGGAAACCTCAAGCTATCAGCCTGGCTGCTCGGTGTAACTCTGCTGCCGCTCATTTTTGTAAAGACATTTTGGGGGATGAGCATTGTCTTGATCACTCTCGGTTTTGCCGGTTCATTACATTTGCCGTCAGCTGTGGCAACGATTACTGCCGAGATGCAGAAATCAGATTGGGGGAAGGGGATGGGTGTGCATCAATGCGGACCGCCTCTTGCTTTTATTTCAGCTCCGCTCTTAGCCGCATTACTGCTCGATTCGTGGTCCTGGCGCGCAATTCTGTTTGGATGGGCCTTGCTATCTTTAATCTCGGCTCTGCTTTTTACGATTTTCTGCGAAGGCGGTTCGTTTCCAGGAAGACCAATAAATCTAGCCAATGTAAAACGAGTTGCAGCTATCCCTTCCTCTTGGATTATTACGATTCTGCTGTCCATGGGTGTTGCAGCCAGTGCCGGGATTGGTGCAATGCTGCCGTCATTTTTTGTTAATGAAAGAGGGGTTGATCTTGGGTCGGCCAATACCATGATTGGCTGCTCACAGATCTCAGGGTTATTGCTGGTCTTTTTCGCTGGAATGGCGGCAGATAGATTTGGAGTAAAGCGGTGCATGTTGGTGACGCTCATTGGGACGGCTCTACTGACAATTGCACTGGGATTTGCCACAGGCTGGTTGTTGATCATGGTTTTATTCCTTCAGCCGGCATTTCTGACAGCTTTTTTCCCGGTGGCCTACGGAGCTCTTGCCAGAGTTGTGCATCCGTCCTCGCGTTCGGTCATTAGTGCCATGGTTCCGCCGATGGCTTTTGCTGTCGGGGCTGGAGTGATACCCGTTGTCATTGGCTATCTGGCGGAATCTTCCTCCTTCAGCACTGGTATCATTGTTGCCGGAACCTATATCCTCTTAGGTACTCCGCTGGTTTTTTTCCTCCGTCTTGGCGATTTTGAGGGTGCACCAGGATGTTGACTGATACATGGTCATAATCCGCATGTATATCGTCGAACTGGTGAGACGTGTCAGCTCGAAATGGGATGCATTACAGCACATCTCTTTTAGATCGCACGACCAACTACCGCACCATCACGAATAGCATCGACAATCAGTCCCGGCTCTGCACAACTGCCAATCACATGGGTCTCATCCACCAGGCCCTCGAACTGGGCAGTCAAGTTCTCATTGGCTCCCCAATCCTGGGTTGTGATAATATTTTTACCCTTCAGCAGATATTTTCTCTGGTCTTTGAGGTTGATCACCAGACCTTCCCCGGTGATTTTACGATACTCAACACCTGCCCAGATCGGAACGTGATTCTGTTTGAGCCACGGCCACAGATTTGCAAGGTCATCCACCGTCATTTTGTCGCCCAGTTCTTCCTCGGGCCCATCATGTACGATAATTACATTACGCTTTCTTTTGGTCAGGTATTCGGCAAGTTCACAGCCGTGCAGGGTGCCCCCCATAACAACAACGCTTTTTTGTATCGGCATCCATATTTTGGTCAATCTTTCAATCTGGGCTGCCGTCAGAAACTTAAGAAAGAATTTAAGCCGACCATGAAGCTTTTCTGTTTGGATTACATTGGGGCTGTCGGCACCGGGCAGATCGAACTTTGTGTGAACCGCTCCGGCTGCAATTATCAGAACATCCGGCTTCTTGCTTTTTATGAGTTGCTGAGTTACCTCAGTGTTCAGGTGAGTGGTCACACCCTCTTTATCCAGCTGTGTTGCCTGGTATTTGACGAACCGGGTCAAATCCTCTGTCTCGAGGTCTTTAACTATGGCCGCAATCGGTATGAGCCCTCCCAGGTAACTCCCTTTTTCGTAGAGCGTCACCTCATGTCCACGTTTGGCTGCCACGCGGGCAGTTTCCATACCCGCTGGACCGCCACCGATAACCATCACCTTCTTTTTCTTGTCAGTTTTGCGGGTTTGAAACTCAGGTATCAGCTCACGCCCCAATGTTGCATTGATGCGGCACTCCAGTTTCTTGTTGCGGTTACGCATATCAAAGCAGTGCAGGCAGCCGTGGCACCAGCGTATATCATCAAGCCGACCCTCTTTTGCCTTATTTGGCAGGTCGGGATCAGCCAGCAGGCGTCTGGTCATGCCGATAAAGTCGAGGCTGCCTTTTTGCAGGTACTCTTCACCCAATTCCGGATCGAGACGGCAGGCAGTCCAAATCGGTATTGTTACGCCTTTCGCTTTTATCGCTTCCACCAAGGGTACCGCAGCTCCTTTGCCGCCACGGCTCCAATCGAAATCTTTTGGCAAATCGATTGGTGGTTCAGGATAAAGAAGGCGGTCGGGCTGTATCAATCCACCGCGATGTCCA
>JAQYVS010000271.1 GCA_030145365.1 Desulfofustis sp.
TGCTGATAGACACAAATAGAGTGGTTAGAATTACAACTTTCAGTGTTTTGAATATCATGTTGATCTACCCCCGAGAACTGAAACTTGAATAGTGCATATAAAGAGTATGAAACTGATTTACGAATTGACTTTAGAAGGTAAAAATAATTATATATAAACATTATACAATACAAAATTTTAATCAATATTATTTAGTATTTATAACTTAGTGTTCATCCATGTTCATAAGGTTTGGCTAAATAGTGTCATAGAAGGCCTTCATAGGTGTTTCACCTAGGGAGACCTTTTTTTGTTTTTGGCATCATTAAAATCGTTACTATTGCAATGAGGGGGATTTGATGAAGAAGATTATGACAGCAGTGATGGTGGCCTTGCTGATGGCGGCCAATCTTGGTTGGGCGAAAGGGCCGCCCGCGATGAAGATGACTACCGAGGTCCCGGAAGGCGTAGCCACGGCAGACAGACTCGAGACCCGGATTGGAACTCTTAATCTATTTGATGGCATCCCCGATGAAGCAACGACACAGAAGGTCTACGACAATCTGGACTTCCAGCGTGGGGTGCAGGCTTATCTGAGCTGCCTGCAGGTCGCCTCGTTATCCGGAATGCGGCATTCCTATCTTGAGTTCGGCCCAGCCAATACAACCGTGCTTCTTTTCGAAAACCTGATGGACTCCCAGTCGCTGTACCTTACACCAAACACGGTGAACATTTACATGGTTGCCTGGCTTGAGATCGGAAAAGAACCCATGGTCCTCCAGACCCCGCCCGATGTGCTCGGCTTCATTGACGATGCCTGGTTCAATTATATCGCAGACTTCGGCAGGCTCGGTTCGGACAAGAACAAGGGCGGAACCTTTATAATTGCGCCTCCCGAATATGATGAGACCGCGATGGCGAAACTCAAATCGGCTCATCCTGATGCTCATGTATTTCGTTCGCCCACTTATGGGAACTGGGTTATCTGGCGCGGTTTTCAGGAAAACGGTGACCCGGCTCCGGCCGTCAAGCGAACCAAGAAGATCTTCTCCATAGCTCCGCTTTCGCAGATGAACAATCCCCCGAAGTTGAATTTCATCAATGTCTCGGGCAAGTACCACAATACGATTCACCGCATGGATTACGAAATCTATGAGGAGATCAACGAGACCATTCAGAGAGAACCTACCGAAGCTGGTGATCCGGAGCTTCTGGGCCTCTTGGCATCCATCGGCATCCAAAAAGGTAAGGAGTTCAAGCCGGACGCCCGGATGAAGAAAATTCTTACCGAAGCCGCCGATGTTGGTGCCGCTACGGTGCGCACTCTGGCCGCAAAGCCACGGGGGGATCACTGGTATCGTTTCCCGGGTGAACGTCGGTGGAATACGCCATTTTACGCCAACAGCCACGAATTTCTCGAAAACGGTGTGCGCTTGTTAGATGCCCGCAGTTTCTTTTTCTTCTACGCGACAGGCATCACGCCCGCAATGACCATGAAGTTTAGAGGTAAAGGATCGCAATATTCTGTCGCCTACAGCGATTCAGACGGCAATCCTTTCGACGGAAGTAAAACCTACAAAGTCAACCTGCCCGCACCTGTTCCAGTTAAAGACTTCTGGTCATTTACACTCTACGACAACCAGACTCGGTCAATGCTGCAAACCGACCAGCAGTTCCCCGGTATAGATGGCAACAAAAAGGGTCTGCAAAAGAACAGTGACGGATCCGTTGATGTCTATGTTGGCCCCAAGGCTCCGACAGGCAAGGAATCCAACTGGTTGCAGAGTGTGCCCGGCAAGGGCTGGAACACGATTCTGCGCCTCTATGGGCCGCTTGAGCCGTGGTTCGACAAGACCTGGAAACCGGGTGATTTCGAATTGGTGAAGTAATGATTAGGCAGGGTCAGAAATGGCTCTGCCTTTTTTATT
>JAQYVS010000384.1 GCA_030145365.1 Desulfofustis sp.
GATTCCTGCACGCTGCAGAACCATCAATGATTTGAGGTGATCAAAACCGCCCACTGCCGAGCCGCCGGCAAAGGCAACCGAGTTGGGCTTGGCCTTGATTGCGTCTACCAAATCTCCAAGAGATTTATACGGGCTTTTGGCACCGACAACGATTACACCCGGATCAGCACCGATTGCGCCGACAAAGCGCACCTGGTCAGCTGTCATGCCAGCATAAGCGTTTTGAGCCAGACGGGTCGAGGTTGCAGATGATGCGGCAACGATAAGATCCGCATCTTCATTGCGTTCTGCGACAACATGGTTGAAGGCAAGTCCGCCGCCGGCGCCAGCCATGTTGGTGACCTGCATCGGCTTGTCGATTGCTTTGATGTCATACATTACTTTGCCAATCTGTCGACAGGTAAAATCCCAGCCGCCTCCTGGGTTCGCGGGTGCGATGCATTCACTGGCCAAGGCTAAGCCGGTAGCGCTAATAACAAACAGAGAACTCAACAATAAAACTTTGATTCGTTTGATTTTCATAGTCTCCTCCTGAAATGAATAGTTAGAACTACAGTGATTTACCATGCAAGATCGATGATCTGGTTCCGTCTCCCCCTTTCTTCATCAGATTGTTATAGCAGCTCAATAGGTAACAAGCTCCCTCGTTCATATGTGTAATAAAATAGATGTTGCGCATTGTCAACAATACCTTGTAGAATTTGCTATAAACTTGGTTGGTAGGGCAAAAAACTGAAAAAAGAAACAATATTGTAGACAATATGAACAAGAATACCAATTCCCTTGCTGCTGAAAATCGAGAACGATCTGAAGTCCTCGCTAGTATACTGTGTGAAGAAATAATCAAAGGTCAACTCAAACCAGGAGAAAAATTAAGCGAGACCGCAATTGCCTCGCGTTTTAGCGTGAGTCGAGGACCTGTGCGTGAGGCCCTCCGCAGGTTGTCTGAACGAGATCTTGTTGTTTTTTCACCAAATGCTGGCGCTCGGGTAATGAGTACTTCATTGACAGACATGCTAAATTTTCTCGAGATCAGGGAATCGCTCGAGGCCTCAGCTGCAAAATTTGCTGCCGAGAGAATGACAACAGTAGAGAGATTGCATCTTCATGATTTATATGAGAATCATAATTCAATGTTCTCCAGGGCAAAACAACATTCATATTTTAAATCTCCTGAAGACTTTGACTTTCATTATGCAATTGCCAAAGGGGCGAAGAACCCAGTATTGTTCAAAATTCTCTGTGAAGACCTGTATCCCAGACTATTGTTGTGTCGAAGCCAGCACCAATATATTAAAGGGAGGGGAACAAAGGTTTTGAAAGAACATCAATTAATTTTGCAGGCTATAGAAAAAGGTGATGTTGAATTGGCAGAGATTTTTATGAAAAGGCACCTTCGTTCAGCAAGAGACAGCTTGAAAGCTTCGATTGATACCCTAAAGTAACGATGATTTTTTTATATTCTATGGTCTTGAACGAGAAAATACCCTTTGTAATGTAAGGATCTGGAAAGCATGGTCAAAAAGGGTAAAGCAAAAATTCTCCTCACTTTGTCAATAGGCTTTTCAGGAGCTGCTGCTGCAACTTGTGTGGGGTTTCCTGCTGCCGCTTTAATCGGTTCGTCACTCGCTGTTTCCTTTGCTTCCTTATTGAATCTGACATGTACAATCCCAACAGGATTCCGTGCCGTCGCGTTTACCATTATCGGCTGTACCCTTGGCAGCAGCATAACAAAAAGTTTCATCGATCAAGCCATACACTGGCCACTCAGTCTTTTTATCCTTACCATTGCGGTTATTATAATTTTGCTGGTCTGCAGCTGGATTTTAGCAAAATTTTTTAATCAATCTCCTGAAACGGCAATTCTGGCCACTTCACCCGGCGCTCTTGCATATTCTCTTTCCATAGCGGCAGAAGGTATTGGTGACCTTCGTTCGATTGTCGTAATTCAGAGTGTTCGAGTGCTGTTAATCATTGCAATTTTACCCTTCTTTCTCGATACATTTTCAGACCAGTCCGGTATGTTGCCAGGGGAAATGGCCACAAGCCATATGGACATTATCGAATTTTCTGTCATTTTCCTATTATCGATCGGCGTCGGTTGGGTTTTTGAGAAGGTACGATTACCGGCAGCGTATCTTTTGACGGGTACCTTGGTGAGCGGCATAGCTCATTTTCTAGGTCTTGTGTCCGGCAGACCATCTGGTGAAATGCTCTTTGTCGGATTTGCTATTACCGGAACTATTATTGGAGCCCGGTTCTCAACGATCTCAAAGCAGGACTTGAGAAGCCTTTTAAAGGCCTCATTAGTCGTTGTAATTGTTTCAACATCTTTGGCTGCGGTTTTTGCAAAGATAGTTTCAATAATGTTGTCCCTGACATTTGGCCAGGTCTTTGTTGCTTACGCTCCTGGCGGAGTTGAGGCGATGGCTGCAATGGCTTTGTCCCTGGGATATGATCCGGCCTTTGTTGCAAGCCACCATTTATACAGAATTCTGTTACTGATTGTACTTCTGCCAGTGTTTCTTACACTAACAAGAAATCGATATCAGACTTAGGTTGCTTAGTCTGGCCAGAAGAGTTATATGGGTGGGATTGCAAGGAGGATATTCTCCAAAACCAGGTATTGATGCAGGAAATAACATGGCAAAGAAAAAGAAACTGAAAAGACATATAATCAACCGTGAATGGTGTAAAGGCTGCGGAATCTGTATCTCGGTCTGTCCCAAAAGTGTTCTGGAACTCGATAAAAAGGATAAAGCAGTCGCAGTCCGTAAAGAAGACTGTATCGCCTGCCAGTTATGTGAGCAGATCTGCCCTGATCTGGCCATTGAGGTACTCGTAAAGTTCGTAGAAGAATCATCCAGCGAGGAGAGCAAAGATGCCCAAAAATAATATCACCTTTGTTCAAGGCAATGAAGCCTGCGCTCTCGGTGCCATGTATGCGGGCCTTGATTTCTATGCCGGTTATCCGATAACCCCGTCCACAGAAATTGCTGAAACATTGGCCGTGACGCTGCCTGCTGCCGGAAAGAAATTTATCCAGATGGAAGATGAGATTTCCTCCATGTGCGCGATCATCGGTGCTTCGCTGACCGGAAACAAAGTTATGACCGCGACCAGTGGTCCCGGATTTTCATTGATGCAGGAAGCCTTAGGTTACGCGGTTATGACGGAGATTCCCTGTGTCGTTGTCAATGTGCAGCGGGGCGGGCCTTCCACCGGTAATCCAACCCACGTCAGCCAGGGGGATGTGAACCAGGCCCGTTGGGGCACCCACGGAGATCACTCCATCGTTGCCCTGAGTGCTTCAAACCACCAGGATGTATTCAGAATGACGGTGGAGGCTTTCAATATTGCCGAAATCTACCGAACGCCGGTTATTCTTCTGTTTGACGAAGTTGTCGGCCATATGCGGGAAAAATTGATTATTCCCGAAGATGGTGCAATTGCTCTGGTGGAACGACTGCGTACTGGACTTAAGGAAGGCGTTAACTATCATCCGTATCTGCCGAGAGAAGACGGCCGCTTGCCGATGAGTGACTTTGGCGATGTTCACCGCTATAACGTCACTGGCCTGTATCACGACATGTGGGGATTCCCCACCGACAAACCTGAAGTGGTGCAGGATCTGCTCCGGCACCAGATTAATAAGATCGAAAATAATGCCCATAAAATAACCCATTATAAATCCTATTTTCTCGAGGACGCGAGAACGGTGCTTATCTCCTACGGCGCTTCAGCCCGTTCGGCACTGAGCATCGTCAGGCAGAAGCGAGAACGAGGTGAAAGAATCGGCCTGCTGGAGCTGAATACCATCTGGCCCTTTCCTACAGCCCTGGTTAGAGAATGTACGCAAAATGCCAGTCTGATTGGCGTGGTGGAAATGAACGTGGGTCAACTTACCCAGGCGGTAAAACTGGCTGTGGGCAAACCCAAAAGAGTTCACTTG
>JAQYVS010000398.1 GCA_030145365.1 Desulfofustis sp.
CATCCTGCTGGACAGCCTATTGATCGCCTCCGTTGAACAGGCAGTCGATTCTGGTGAACCGATTGTTTTCAGAAACGTCGATCCTGCCATAAATCTCCCGCTTACCCAGGATGGAACGAGCTTCAGATCCTGCAGTATCTGGCCTCTGGCACACCACGATTTTGTATACGGAGTTGTGGTGATATTTTCAGAAGAAATGGACGGCTTTCCCCCAACGGAGCTCAATTTTCTTGAGACAACGGTCGCGGATCTCTCGCTCACGCTCTATGCACACGACGTCTCCATTCAGCTTCAGTTTGAACGGGATTTCAATACGGAAATCATCGATACCATCCAGGCACTGATGGTATCCATAACCCCGTGCGGAAAAATTCTTCGATTCAACACGGAAGCCGAACGCGTTACCGGATATAAGCAGCAGGAAGTGCTCGATCATTACTGGGTCGACATACTGCTCTCACCTGACAATCGCCTGCACTATCAGAACGTTATTTCACAGCTGCTCAAGACCGATACGAGACACCTCAGCTTCAGGGCAACATTGCTGGCCCACAATGGTGACCTGCGCACCATAGACTGGCACAGCTCAATCAAACCGGATATAGATCAAGGTTCCGTCGGCATGGTGCTGTTTGGCCTCGATATTACCGACCGCCTGGCGGCCGATAAAAAGTATGACAGTGCTGTTGCCAAATGGGAAAACATTTTCGCAGCCATTCAGGATCCGGCACTGATCACCACCAGGGATGGAATTATTATCGATGCAAATCACGCAACATTTTCAGCATCACGTAAATCACGCCAGGAGGTTCTCGGACAAAGTGTCTGCAGCATATTGCACGCCGGCAGAAAGGAGGGCAGCGTCTGTCCGCTTGAATCCCAGATAAAAACCGGCAAGAGCAGAATATTACATACGGAACTCAACGGTCTACATGGCGATTACCTGCTTACCATCAGCCCTTTAAAAAATACTGCCGGTTCAGACGAGGCAGTTCTAATGGTGGCCAGAGATATGACGGAAGAGGAGCGTCACAAAGCTGAGGCTATCAGGGCCGCCCAACTTGCCTCCATCGGTGAACTTGCAGCCGGAGTTGCCCATGAAATCAACAACCCGGTCAACGGCATCTTAAATTATGCTCAAATGCTCAGCGATCTTGCTCCTGACCAGCGAAGCGAGGAAGTGATCAAACGTATTACTGCAGAAGGAAAACGAATAGCCACAATAGTGCGAAATCTTCTGGATTTTTCCAGACATCGAATTGAAGAACCGGAACCGGTCAACGGCGCGGCGCTGCTTGACAACTGCCTGGAATTGGTCAAACATCAATTATTAAAGGATGACGTTGTTCTGGACATATCTATCTCCGATGACCTGCCTTTGATTTTCTGCAACCCTTCACAGATCCAGCAGGTTTTTCTTAATATTATCTCAAACAGCAGATATGCACTCAATGAAAGGTATCCAAAGAGTCATCCAAATAAAAAACTGCACCTGAACGGATCTCTGGTCTATCACAAGGCGACCCCATATGTCAGGTTTTTGATAACCGATTTCGGAACCGGGATCGAACATCATTTGCTTGACCGTGTATTTGACCCGTTCTTTTCAACCAAACCAAACGGGGAAGGGACAGGTCTCGGGCTCAGCATAAGCTATGGCCTGATCCGGGATAATGGCGGCTATATGCGCATCAAAAGCATGTTCAACAGCTATACAACGATTGTTGTAGATCTTCCTGCAGTAGTGAACAGAAGGGGGGAAAATGGTTAATCCATATCGAAATTATATTTTTATATCACTGATTCTGCTTTTCTATACGGGTATCATCATCCTGCCCGTTTACGTGACGGATGGTAATATCTCTTCGCTGATCTCCAGTTCCCTGATCACCCCACTGTTCGGGATAGGCTGTCTCTTTTTTATCGTATTGTACATCATCATCAGACTGCACGATGATCAGAGCCGACAAAAAATCATGCAGCTTAACACCCGGCTGGCTGAAACCGAAAAAAACATATCAAGTACGGAGAAACAGTACAAAGAAGGCATGGAAAAAAAGCTATTCGAAATTGGTGTCATAAATGCCTCATTGAACAGAGAAATTGCAGAACGTATCCAGGCTGAAACCGAAAGCAGAGAACTGCAAAAACGAATGGAGTTGATC
>JAQYVS010000401.1 GCA_030145365.1 Desulfofustis sp.
GGTCTTTCGACGACGACCTACCCGTAAAACTAAACTGCCAGGAGCATTAGATATCACAGCTCCACTATCTACAAAATACTCACCTGATGAATCTGCAGGTAATTTCCTTGTCTCAATGAATCGATCGGTTAACATTACTGACATTTTGTCCTCCTATTTTTGGGCAACTTTTTGGGCAAAGAATCGTGAGCTTGAGTGAAACTCAGTGCAACCGTCAGACTCTGACTATAACCCATATGTCAGAAAAAGCTCTATAAAAACAACTATTTAGATAGTCTCAGGAGGGCTCAGGAAGTAGCAGTAAGTTGTTAGGCCTAACGATCTCTGGACAATCGGGGCTTTTTCATTTGCAGTTTGACCTTGTTATATAGAATCCCGGTCGGACAGGCATGGTAAAACTGGTATCGGTCAATAATGACTTTGTTTTAAAAAGTGATATATTCAAAGTCTGCTCGCTTGTATCAATGATCAGATTCTGTTGGTTAATTGCTCATATGAAAGATCCGCTGCATAAAATCATAAAGCCCATAAAAGAGACTCAATCCATTAGAGGCGTCGAACTTCCCGTCGGCCTTGAATTCAGGCAGCTTGTGGTGACCGGACCTCCAGGTGCCGGAAAGACTTACTATATCAATCAGATCAGGGGTTGGCCAAACGAGGGATATCTTGATCTGACCAGGAAAGGCTGGTGGAAAGATCAGAGCCTGATATACCGGCCCCGTGAAATACACCTGGGTATTCCCTATAGAGGTTTTAAAGAGGCTCTCGCTGTTTTTGATCAAGAATGGCTTGACGCAGGGGCTGACTCATTGGAAATCGAATATCAGCGCATACGAATTCCGCCGGATTCCGATTCGTTATTGGGAACCAACTGGAGAGACCGCTATATCTTCGAGTTTTTAATCCCAGCCCCGCAGGTGGTTTATGAACGGCGCGTGAACAGGCAGAAAGAAGGATATTTCCCGGTTGATGTCAATCTTTCCCTGGAAACGGTAACCAGACAACTTGAAGCCTACAGCAAGGTTGCTCTGTATCTGCACCGAGCCGGAGTCAATGTCTATATTCGAAGCGATATCTCGCAACCTCCGATGCTGATCAGTGAGAAGGGTGAGGTGGCGCTGCCTCCCTGGGCAGTGGCGGAAATTCAACCAAAGCCAAGCCTGAAGACCATAAGCGGCTGGAGACAACTCGTTCTGAGGCAGGGAGCCCTTCCCTGGTTCTCAGTAACCGACGAGATTCAGGAGCTTACAGAGGCGTCCAGAATCCCACACGACGGCAAAAGTCTCGATATCATCATCGGTCGGCTACATTTACGATTGTCACCTGAGATTCCACTCGGTGCCAGGAAAAAGTATCTTCGTCAGAACAAAAACTGGGTCATTAGACAACCGGAAACCTGCACCGACAGGCAAATCCGTGGATTTGCCAGAGTAAACCCCGGCGAAACCATTATTCTTGGCCGGTCCAATAAAGATTACGATGATATCTTCAATTTCAAAAAGGAAGTGGCCAAACGACATGTATCCATCACCAACAGTCGGGGAGATCTGCTCATTAGTCCGCTTGAAAGGGACAAGAAGGTCAGTATCGTAAGACTTGATGATCAGGATAATCGTGAACAGATGGGAGTAAACCGGATTGCGGCTATGCGTGAGATCCGTGATCTATATGGCGGCCGTATCGCTGAACTGGAGGCCGCCGATGCCCTGTCGCTTCTCATGGACGTAAACAAAATCCTGTTACAGGAAACGTATCGCCCCCCGGCTGAAAACGACAGCCCGGGCAGTCTGCTTGAACTGCCGGGTGAACTGCCGCCCGTTATAGTCGGAGATCTACATGGCCAAGTTGACAATTTACTGAAGATCCTCACAGAAAACTGTCTGATCCAGGCTTTGCAGAACAATAGGGCTATCCTCTGCATCTTGGGTGACGCAGCACATTCTGAAAATGCCTATGAAATGGAAAACATGGACAGTTCCATTCTCATTATGGACCTGATCCTCTCCCTGAAACGCGCCTTACCTTCTAATGTTTTCTATATACGTGGAAACCATGACAGTTTCAGCCCCGATCTTTTCAAAAACGGAATTCCCCAGGGTATTTTGATGAAAAAGGCACTTATGGAGAGAAGAGGGCCTCGATACGTGGAAGCGATGCAGAATTTTTACGATCTTCTCCCCTACCTGATCGTCTCCAAGTCTTTTATCGGGATACATGCCGGTCCACCCCGCTCTGAAGTAAAAAAACAAAAGATTATCAACCTTGATAAAAACAGTCCAATTGCCAGGGATTTGACGAACAATCGGCTCAAACGTCCCTACTACCTGTCGGGCTATGGTAAATCTGAGATAAAATCCCTGCGAAAACTATTTGAGCTTACCAAATCAACACCGATCATCGTAGGCCACACACCACTGGATCCGTTTGGGTCTATCTGGCGCAATGCCGGGGGCATAAAAAATCATCATATCGTCTACAGTTCTCACCAGAAAGGCCCTGGATTTTTTATCAAAATCAGGGATAAAATGATACCATTGATGTATCCCGCCGAACCACTTACTAAATTGATCAACAGGATGAAAGAAAACTCCTGATAGGTGGAAGTTTTTTATCCTAATCAAAAACTAATATTCTCCTGAAAATGGCTGTGGCATCAGCAGTCATTGACCGAGCCGGCAGTGAATAGTGAGGAGTTCATATCCCTCCTCAATAGATCTAAATATTCTACTTGAATTATACCCCGTTCATCTGCTAACTAGATTCTAACTCTTCTTTAACCGTAACAGAATTCACCAGAGCATTACATTCAAGCACCGGCAGTAATTTATGATCCAGAGAGCCGGGATTATCCAGGGGGTTTGTATGGATATAAGATCGACAACACCGTTGTCCAGCCTCTTCAGAAGTTCGCCTTTCAAACCGGTACAGGAGCATATGCGCCTGGTTTTTTCCTGCATCTGTCTGTTACCCCCACTGCTCGATGCCCTCTATCGTAAAGATTACAAACAATTGTCTAAGTACGGAGAGGAAATCATCATCATTGAATCAGAAGCAGACAGGATTAAACAGGACTTCAGATTTAATTTGCCCAATACCCTGCTCCTTCCCGTTGATCGTGAAGATCTGCTTAATCTGATAAGTGACCAGGACGGACTCGCTGATTTAACGGAAGAAATTGCAAAAACCCTGCTCTTTCGCGACACGGAAGTTCCTGATCCAATCAAGGACCTACTGGACGAGCTGTTGGAAGGAACTATGGAAATCAGTGTCGCCGCCAAGGATATGATTGAGCGGCTCGATGAGCTGCTCCAGGTCGGTTTTCGCGGACGTGAACAGGAAAACGTCTCAAAAATGATTGCTGGAGTTCGCCGAAGCGAACACAATATTGATGGCATTATGCATAGAATAAAAAGACAATTATTTGAGCACGAGCAAGAACTCGATCCCATCACTATAATGTTCTGGTATCATCTGATAGACCTGATCGGCCACATTTCGGACCAGGCTGAAAATGTAGCTGACCGCCTCCTCCTTTTCCTCTCTAAATAGGCTGATACCATGGAAATTATTGCTGCCTACGGCACTGTTTTTGTAATACTCGCTATTATTTTCGGCCTTTACATGACCTGGGGTATCGGTGCCAACGACTTGGCAAATGCCATGGGCACATCGGTGGGAGCCGGTGCCGTAACCATCAAACAGGCTATCTGTATTGCTATAATTTTTGAGTTCACCGGTGCCGTTATTGCCGGCGGTCATGTCACCAGCACTATTCGTAAGGGTATTATCGATCCGACGGCGATAATAGACTCGCCAGAGATCCTGGTATACGGAATGTTGGCTTCCCTGTTGGCAGCCGCTTTCTGGCTGATGGTTGCTTCCGTGAAAGGCTGGCCGGTATCAACCACCCATTCAATTATCGGTGCGTTGATCGGTTTCGCCATTGTCGGGATAGGACCGGATGCGGTGAAATGGGGCAAGGTCGGCAGCGTAGTCGGCAGCTGGGTGGTCAGTCCTGTGGTCGGTGGAACTATTTCATTTTTACTGGTCATGAGCACCAGAAAACTGATTTTCGACACAGAAGACCCACTAAAAAATGCAAAGCGTTATGCTCCCTGCTACGTTTTTCTGGTCGGCTTTATTATTTCCCTGGTAACAATGTTTAAGGGACTGAAGCACTTAAACATTGATCTGAGCGTCGCCCAGAGCTTCAGTGTTGCTGTCTGTATCGGCCTGATTACGGCGGGAACCGGCTGGTATTTCATCAGACGAATCGAGGCGGATCGAGAAGCGGACCGTGATTTTCACTTTGCCAGTGTTGAAAAGGTTTTTGCTCCGATGATGCTTTTTACCGCCTGTGCAATGGCCTTTGCCCACGGATCAAACGATGTGGCCAATGGCATCGGACCGCTGGCAGCGGTAATCAGTATTGTCAGTTCCGGCGGTGAGGTAATGCAGGAATCGGACTTGCCGGTCTGGATATTGCTGCTCGGCGGTACCGGTATTGTACTGGGCCTTGTCACCCTCGGATATCGGGTGATGATAACCGTCGGCCGAAAAATAACCGAACTGACACCTTCACGCGGGTTCTGTGCCGAACTGGCCGCAGCAACCACCGTTGTCATTGCCAGTCGGACCGGGCTTCCTGTCTCAACAACTCACATTCTCGTAGGCTCGGTACTTGGCGTAGGTCTGGCCCGGGGTATCGGTGCACTCGATCTGCGGGTGGTCGTGAATATTATAATCAGCTGGCTGGTTACCCTGCCTGCCGGAGCCATCATGGCCATGCTGTTTTTCTTTACGCTGAAAGGAATATTCAGCTAAACAACTCAGCTTCCGGATCTCTTGATAAAATCGCGCCAAATCGGAGCAGCGGTTCTGCCGCCGTTTTCCCGGCTCCCCAGACTCCGGTTGCGGTCATGCCCGACCCAGACTCCGGTGATGCGCTCGTTATGAAACCCGATAAACCAGGCATCACGGTTTTCATCTGAGGTTCCGGTTTTGCCTCCTGACACTCCCGGCAGCCCTGCCGCCTGTTTTCCAGTCCCTTCCCTGACAACGTCAACCAGCATTGCTTTCATTCGGTTGGCATTGTTTGCGTTCATGACGGCCACCGGTTTTGGTTTATGGCGGTAAATTGTCTCTTGTTCATGGGTATTTATCTTCTCGATAAGAGTCGGCAATATATAGGTGCCCCCACAGATGAACGGCTCGTAGGCTGCACTCATCTCCAATGGTGAAACATCAACAGCACCAAGGGCCAGGGAGAGATCGGGCGGCATATCGGCAGTTATGCCTGCATTACGGGCAAAACGATGTACTGATTTTACCCCGATCTGCTGCATGGTTTTTACAGCCGGAATGTTATACGAATGAATTAAAGCCATTCTCATCCTTACCGGCCCATAAAATCTACCTGAAAAATTCTTCGGCTCCCACGGCTTACCGTCTGCCCCTCTGATGGAAATAGGTTCGTCTCTGATGATTGTGGTCTCTTTCCAGCCTTTTTCAAGGGCAACACTATAGATGAGGGGTTTAAATACAGAACCAGCCGGCCTTTTCGCCTGAACGGCCCGGTTGAACGGTGTTTTACTGAAATCGGTTCCTCCGATCAGCGCCCGCACTTTACCGCTGCAGCCATCCAGCGCCACCAGAGCCGCTTCCGGTGATGGCCCCCCTTTTTTACCCCGGCTAACCACCGCAGCTACTCCCGCCCTAATTGCCCGCTGTCCCGCCAGCTGTTGTCGTTGATCCAGGTTGGTATAGATCTGCAAACCGGCCGATCCAAGCGGGCCGCCAATCATCTGCTCAGCCCGTTTCCGAACTTCCTGCAGATAATATCCGTTGGCTCCTTTATTTCTCACAGATCTGTTGAGCTTGGGGACAACATTGTAGGCGACTTTTGCTTCTGATTCTAAGATATACCCATCGGTTACCATTCTGTTAAGAACGTAACGCTGCCTGTTGTGTGCCTTCTCCCAGTGATCTTTCGGGGAATAACGACTGGGCGCCTGCGGCAGTCCTGCAAGCAAGGCGATTTCTCCCAGGTTGAGTTGTGACGCGTGTTTATTGAAATAGGTCTGGGCTGCCGCTTCAACGCCATAGGCGCCTTCGCCGAGGTAAATATGGTTTAGATAGATATAAATAATTTCATCTTTGCTCAGCTGTCTGTCTATGCGCCAGGCGAGAATCGCTTCCTTGAACTTACGCAAATAGGTTTTCTCAGGGCTCAGCAACAGGCCCTTGGCTACCTGCTGGGTAATTGTCGAGCCTCCCTGACTTTTGCCGCCCTGCCTGACATTATTAACCAAGGCTCTGAGCACAGAGAAGAAATCGAGCCCCTGATGTTCGTAAAACCGACCGTCTTCCGCCGCTACAAACGCCTTGGGTAAAAGCGGGGGCATCTTATCAAGCGGTATGACGATACGGTTCTCACGAAAGACCCGGTCAACAATCCCACCATTACGGTCATATATAAGAGTAGTCTGAAGCGGCTGGTAGTGGGAAACATCCTTAATACCCGGGATATTAAGGCGATCCAGAGTAAACAGAAGCGTACCGAGAAAAAGAGTCAAAACAATACTGACAGCAAAAACGAAACCGATGATATGTCTCTCATTCAACGGTTTTCTACGTTTCGCAGTCGGGGGTCTCTTTTTTGTTTGTGCTGCCACTTATTGGGATTGAACGGTTAAGAGTTTTCCTGATATTTAGATGCGACGATTAAAGATAATGTGGTGGAATAAAAACCACAATGGAGGGAAACGCCAGAAAATAAACCCGCTTGAATTAAAATAATGCGTTCGTAAGCAATAGTGCCAGAGACCACCATTGGCTATCGACACCAAAGAGTTCAAGACCTTCGGCCAGGTGGTTGTAATCCATAAACCCAGCAGATCTTCACCATTCAGAGATTGTTGGGCGACTTCTCTGGCTACATTCGTTTCTTATCAAACACCAGGAGTTCTTAGATCAGCGAGTTGTTAACTCCAAGGCTTTATGGCAGCTTTTAACTGCTGATAACCTTCGATGAATCCGGGGCGCTCACCTCCGTAGATCTGATCAAACGTTGTAATGGCATCATCAAACCATTGACGCAGCTTGTCATTATCCGGATTGGCATCAAGATAGGCACGTCTGATTAACACAAAGTGAATCCGGGGATCATAGGGGCGTTTGCTACCGCCAACGCTCTCATCACCACCCAGGAGTCTCAGCAGCATGGCGTCAGCCGACCCCAGTGTCTGCTCATAGATTGGAGGACCGGTCATACGATACATGACCGAGGTCATATCACGACCATTGCCAGTCGTATAGCCCATATTCTGCCAGAGCTCTTCAGTATCGACTTCCTGACCAAGATGCTTGGCGACAATGCCGCTGAAGGCGCGCAATGGATCGGATACGTCGGCCAGCAGATCGGTTAACCGATCACCGTCAAGATCGGTGGCCAATACGATGGAGTCCCGCTTCTCAATCAGGTCCCAGAGGAGCAGGCCGTAATTGGTATCGGAGATGTGCTGTTCGATCCTGCCTCCCCAGTTCTCCATGCCGTCTTTAAAATCTTCAGGCAGCAGAGCTATAATTCTATCCACAGCCTCCCTGTGTTCTACATAGCCGTCAACTGCATATTTTCTTCCGACTTCAAATTTGGTCCCCTGGAGCAGCCACGAATGAATTCCCGCGTTGATGCCATCTTCCATGGCCTGAGTCGGCTTCATCGCAACCCGGCCGAGTTGTCCACTCTCATGGACCATCTTCAGGAACAAACGGTTGGCATAGGCCATCTGTATACCGGGGGTGTTCATCTCGGAGTGAATGATGCCGCTTTGTTGATCTACGTTAAATACAGCCCGGTTCTGAGAATACGGCAAACACGGCATGGATCGGACAACGGTGATCGGTCCGTAAGGCCGAACATTGCAATACACACCGGCCTGGGTGCGCAATGCTGCGTTTCCCGACTTACCCATGACAACCACGCGCCCGCCACTGCCGTCATTGACATAGGCATCACCGGCTGTGGACCATTTTATTGAAGTGCAGTCCATATTACCGAACCAGGCAAGTGAAGCAAGTTTGCTGTCATGACGGTATTGAGACCACATTGGAACTGCAAAAAAAGGAAGACCCAGGACATCGATCGCGGCAATAGTTCCCAGCAGCGCATAGGCGTCGGTTAAAGAGTGAGCGACGGGAATAACGGTCCCGTCATGATTTCCACCTTTCCATATTACCGCATCCGGATAGCCATTGGGTTTTTCTTCTGCGGGTTCAAACAAGTTTGACAATACCGTAAGGAGATCGCCACCATCGTGTTCGGTTCGGGCAATGGACATCAGATCAATCATTGAAGACCTCATCTGTTATACTTGAAACAATTGAATATAGTGTTGTAAATCAGCGTTACCTGAATCTATGGCATAGTTAAAAAAGGTCAAGACCTATTCAAGATAATCGAGCTCCAAGACAGTGCTTTGGTATCAAAATAGAATCTGTTCTACTGGAGCCATCCCCAGAAAACCGTGCCATTTTAAACTAGAGAAATTTGTTGAATCCGTTACCATAAAGAGATGAGGATCACCATAAAAAGGCTTCATTCAGGCCTCCGTTCCATCTTGTTTGTGCTCCTATTTGTTGGGGGCGTAAGCGGCATATCACCATCAAGCGCTTTTGCTGATTCGCTGGTCCATGAAATGCGTCTTGGAGTTCTCATCCACGATGTTGAGGCATGGAGTGGCGTCAGCCGGGAGAGTGGTACTGATCTTAATGCAGAGCTGCAGTTTTCCCCCTCGGTCCAGTTGCTAGGGGGAACGCTAAGGCCAATTCTGGGATTAACACTTAACAATAGTGGGGATACCAGCAAAATATACGGTGGGGGAAACTTACAATATATCTGGAGAAACAACTATTTTCTTGAATTTGGAGCTGGTCTTGCCGCCCATAATGGAGAGATTGACAATAGTGAGCTAACGGACAAAAACCTGCTCGGCTCACCCATATGTTTCAGGATAGTTTTCGAGGCTGGTTTGACCGTGGCCAATCACCATCGCCTTTCGCTCATGTTTGATCACATATCCAACGGGTACCTGGCAGATCCCAACGAAGGCCTGGACACTTTAGGCATACGCTACGGATATCTTTTTTAATTTACTGATTATGTAACACGTATACCCATTGCACGGACCGACAACAATATCCCCATGTGCGCTTATCGCATTCAGGCTGTTAGTTCCTACTTCCCTATCATAAACTGGCAGCGTCCATCCCACCTTCCATGTAACGCTACAAATAAGCTATTGAGATAAAATACGAAATTCATTTACGATTAAAGGTTTCTTATGGCATTATTACTTTTAGTGTTTCGAAACTCATTTGACTTTCTTCTAACCCATACAGACTATGTTGGACAAAACGCCGGAAAAAATCACCGCTGAACAGACACGATTGCTCTACGCCAATTCATTGATGCCAATAATTGTATCTGTATTAGCAAGTGCATTGTTGGCCGCATCGTTATGGACGGAGATTGACCATACTATTTTAATAAGCTGGTTTTCAGCTTTTCTGATCATTTCAATCCTCAGAGTACGGCTTCTATTAGTTTATACAAAACGCCTGCCAGAAGTGGTCGATACCCAGGGGTGGCACACCCGGTTTCTCATCGGCACCTATTTTGTCTCATTTCTATGGGGGATCTCATCATTTCTGTTATTTCCTGAGAACAGCTTATCTCACCAGATTGTTTTCTTTATGATAATGCTTGGTATGGCTGCGGGCGGAGTTTCTTCACTCTGCCCAAGTTTCAGGGTGTTGGCTGGATTTCTATCCTTGATAGTGCTCCCATTGATTCTGAAACTGTTGCTTTTGGGAACCGGGGAAGCCATGTTCAAAGCCTTTCTCGTATTTCTTTTCTGGTCTGTCACGGTTGCTGGTGGGAAGAAGATAAATCTCAATATTCGTGAAAATATCGAATTGCGGCTACAGAGTGTAAGTAGAGAAAAAATTCTAAAAATCAGTGAGGAGCGCTATCGCCACATCTTCGGTAACGCCCCTCTTGGAATACTTCAATATGACGCAAGCGGTGAGATCATTGATTGTAATGAGGAATTCGTTCGGATTTTAGGTTCAGCAAAAGATTTGTTGATTGGCTTCAACATGCTCACAAATCTTAAAAACAAAGACTTACTTAGTGCTGTTGAGGAGTCATTTTCTACAGGAGAAGGTTATTTTGAGGGTGACTACACCTCCGTTACCAGTAATAAAACAACTCCTGTTCGAGCTTTCTTCAAAACAATTTTATATTCGGACCAAGGTATTTCAGGTGGAATCGGGATCGTTGAAGACTTTACAGAGAAAAGACAATCCGAAGAATTGATTGAATATCAAGCTTCCTATGACGCACTGACGGGGCTCCCCAATCGTCGTTTATTTATTGATTATTTAACGAGTGAAATATCGCGTGCTGAGCGACATGCTAGCTATGGTGCGTTGTTGTACCTGGACCTGGATAATTTCAAGACCATTAATGATTCCTTAGGACACTCAATTGGGGATGAATATCTAAAAACGGTAGCAAATCGACTTACCGAATTTATTAGGAAAGAAGATGTTGCTTCGCGCATGGGGGGTGACGAATTTACCCTGGTGATAACCGAGCTTGGAAAGACCGTTGAAACTGCTGCCAGCAAAGTCAGAGGTATTGCTGAAGAATTGAGTCTTTGCCTGTCTTCTCCCTGTAAGATCGATGGGCGAGAACTTCAAAGCACGGTGAGTATAGGGATCTCACTGTTCCCCAAACAGGATATAGGTGTCGATGATATCCTCAAGCAGGCCGATACAGCGATGTATCGGGCAAAAGCGGCAGGTCGCAACGAAATTTGTTTTTTCCTGCCGAGCATGCAGGAAGCTGCCGATGAAAAGTTGCACATCAGTACAGAACTCAGGCATGCTTTGAAGCAAAATGAACTCCTTATCCACCTTCAACCGCAGGTGGATATGTCAGGGCTCCTCATAGGAGCTGAGGTGTTGCTTCGGTGGAATCATCCGAAAAGAGGAATGATACCTCCAAATGTGTTCCTCTCCATTGCTGAAGAAAATGGGCTGATGCAAGAAATCGGTCGATGGGTTTTAAAAGAAGCATGCTACAAAATAAAGCAGTGGACAGACTCCGGCCAGTTGAAAGAATCCCAGATCATTTCAGTAAATATCAGTGGGTCAGAAATTGCTGCGCCAGATTTTGTTGCCTCGGTGAACAAAGTTCTCGCTGAGACAGGAGCTGACCCAAGGCATCTTGGAATTGAACTCACGGAAGGAAGTCTTATCTCAACCGGCAAGGATATTGTTGAAAAGATGATGAAGGTACGAGAACTGGGGATCAAATTATCTGTTGATGATTTTGGTACCGGTTATTCTTCTCTGAACTACTTGAGGAGCCTTCCATTAAATACCCTCAAAATTGATCGCTCTTTTGTAAACGACATAAATGATGCCAGGCGTAATGTGGTATTGGTAGACACGATAATTATGATGGCCAACAACCTCGGACTGGACGTTATTGCTGAAGGAGTAGAGAACGAACAGGAACTTGTCTACCTCAATAACAAGGGCTGCACTGTCTACCAGGGTTTTTATTTTAGCAAACCTTTGGAAGTGGATACTTTTATCAAAATTCTCGATGCCGGGTGTATTGAGTCCATTGGTGACAAGAACTGAATCCAGAACTCAGGCGAGGCACGAGAAACACCCACATGATTCATGAGAGGGTTTAACACCGATCGAGTATATTGATAAACAAGGCAAGAAATGCTCTTCTTGAACGGTCAGCCAATTAGGGAATCTTACGGTATTACATGATCAATTCTTCACCCTCTATCATTCTAAAATCGTTGCGCTTGACCATCCTTGTGTTCGGTCTAGCCTTTTGTTCGGAATTCTCTATTGCAAAAGAGGTGAGTTTTCCGATTAAGCTGGATTATGGACTTTTAAAAGCATTTTTAATTCAATCATCCTATACAGACACGAATAATACGGCTCAGCTCATAAATGAGGGGAACGGCTGTATTGCTTTAACCTTATCTGACCCTGAGATCACTGGAGCTGATAACGTTGTTCATTTGTCTTCAGAGGTGTATCTGCATGTCGGAACGCCCCTGGGGGATTCCTGCCTGATGCCTTATGAATGGAACGGCTCAATTCAGATGTCCCAGATCCCCAAGCTCAATAACGAAACCTGGGAACTCAGTTTTGAAACTGTTGATACAAAGATTTATTCCTCGGACGGAACACCCGTTAAGAGCTTTAATCTGGTTTGGGACCGAATGATGCCGGTGATCAACTCCTATCTACAGGAATTTTCGGTGAAACTGGCTCCTCCGGTAGAAGATCTAAAAACATGTATTATTCCACTTTTCACACCCGAGGCCCAGACTGAGGCAGAGATGCTCTTGAACAGCATCAGACCGGGAGGGATGAGTATTGACAACGAAGGAGTGATTGTCTCAATCATCGCCGAGGCTACTGAAATAGAAGAGACTGAGCAGATAGACAACGCTGAACAACTCAGCGAATCAGAGTTGGCTTCATTTCTTGAGCTCTGGGAAACATGGGACTCATTGCTGGTATACCTCGTGTCCATGTTATCCGAACAGCCGCTCGCAGCAGCTGATAAACAGATACTCATGGACCTGTTGTTAGATACCCGGCACCAGTTTGTATCACAAATCAACGATCAAAGCATTGAAAGAGATTTTGTAAGAGACCAGTTTCTTGAAGGATGGCAGCAGTTATCTCAGATATTCAGAAAGCACGCACTGCACGGCTCATTGGAGACTGGATTGGGTTATTTATCATTTATTACTGCAGCTGATGCATTGATGGTACTTGATGAATTAGGACCGACCTTCGGCGTTGAAGTAAGTAGAAGCGGGCTTATCCGCCTTGCAAAAATATTAGGTGGAGAATCGCTGGAACTGAACTACTCACCGGGAATAAACAGAGGCTTGCAGCAACTATTCGAAGTTGAGCCGACAGAAGAATTAGAAGAACCGTCACAAAAACAACCCGCGACCTCCAACCCACCGCAGCAGGACACCTCATTACGGATTCTTTTCAACTCTTTGAATGAGTATCTTTTTCCTGTTGCCTTTGCAGCTCCTCTCCCGTCATTTCAGGAAATCAAGAAATGGCAGGTCCCTGAAACCGACTTAACCAATTACATGGACAGGATTCAAAAGGTTCTCGAGGTTGCTGTCACAACCCTGGGTATTCACAAAGACCTTTCCAATACCATCATAGACATGTATCACATCCTGATTCCGGCAATAGCATGGCAGGAGAGCTGTTTCAGACAATTTACTGTAAAAAAAAACAAGCT
>JAQYVS010000034.1 GCA_030145365.1 Desulfofustis sp.
CCCTGCTGATAAAGAACTTTGCATCCTGCGGCATGGGCTCGTTCAGTAATTCTGGGTGTTAAAGCACCTCCTTGGTTCCTCTCATCTCCGAAACTGTGATTGTCAACAATCGTATTCAACTCAGCTTTAGTCTTATCAAAAAGAGTTTCAGCTCCTGGCTGGGTATAATCCCAATCTGGTCGGTTAACCCACTCCCAATTCGGTTTTGAAATCATCAATCCTATATAATTCCAGCGATGAAAAGGCATGCCTTCCACTATATCCTCAGCAAGATGATGGAACCCCTCAGTCCCCCCATATCGAAGCTTATCAACTGCTATCATCATTGCACTTTTACCATACCCTGCCTTACCCGCGGAGGACTTCCTCTTCTTCGATGCATCCTGCGACTGGGCAGACAGCCCGACCACGACCAGGAGCGTCAGCCCCGCGACGAACAGTTTTCCATAATTGCGCATCATGTGTTCTCCCTATTCCGATATTTCTGAAATGTCCACAAATCTCTTCATTGTGAGAGCATTTTCACATCTGAAGGATCGTTGTCAATCAATCTTCTTTTCACGATTCTTTCCTTGTTCAAGAATTTTTTACGTTTTCATTTATTGTTTAACTTTAACCGGGCTGACCCTATTTCCCTTTAAAGATTGCCTGTAGGGGTGTTCTGTCTGCAGGTAACATGGGACGGTCATACACTTTCTTACTGATGCGCATTTCATCAATCATCCCATTAAAAGCAGAACCGCCACCTGCATTGCCGCCCACTGTCAATTCGTGATCTGACACATTCAATTTCCCAGAGGAACTCCCCGCCATCACCCGTATACCATTGACATAAACAGAGACGAAACCAGAAACAGCATCCCGGGTCATCACCACATGCTGCCAACGATTCAACATGAGCGCCGGTCTTAGGGATTCTATCACCATAGTTCCGGAATCAAGGCCTAGAAAAAGATTAAGACCTCCCTCTCCACTTTCAGTATCCTTAATGGTCATGCCGAAATTATCTGTTATACTGGACTCATTGCGTGTTGTACTAAACAAGGTTTGGCCGCTTTTGAGAGACTTCGGATACACCCAGAATTCTACTGTGAAACTCGGATCAGAACCTCCTAACAAGGTTTCCAAACCAATTGCATTCGCAGTTTTTGCAAAAGATCCAGTTGAGACCTCTACTGCGCTACCGAATAGACCTTTCGGGATTATCTTCGCGCCGTCGGTCAAAGTTAGATCACCAGAGTTAGCTGTCTCATTAGCCGTTACTCCCGCCGTCTCTGTATCAAAATGCCAAAGATATACCGTGTCCGGGGCTGAACCGTCATAAGCTGAGAGCCAGTCGATTCTTGCCTTCTTGACTTCAATAGCGACGGTCACATCACGATTGTATGCCCCATTGATAGAAACCTTTATCTTCACTGTATTGGAACCAACATCACCTGCCCCAGGCATACCAGTCAAGCTGCCATTCGAGGCCACAGCGAGCCAGGCTGGATTCGGCCCTGCTTTTTTCGCGTAAGTCAAGGCCCCTGAAGCAGGTTCGCTAATGTCGTCGCCGGCAATTAACTGCTGTTTATAAACCACGTTAACATAGGCTGCCGCCTTATTAATTGCTCCCCTGCGTTCACCTGTCTTGTTGAAAAGTTTAGCAACCTGATCAGTGGCTATATCTGTGTTATAAAAATAATTCTCAGGACTGTGGTAAGCCCCAGGAACATAGAAAATCGACCATAGCCCCTGCATCCCCTTATTCTTCAGCCAATTTAGCCTGTCCTTCAAATTCTCATCTGTATCGAAGCGATAGACTATATCGGGAAAAACAAAGTAGTGCCTTTTGTTAGGAATCTCGACGTCCTTCCAGCCATCTGGCATTTCACTCCGACGAGCTGGAAGCGGAGCTTGATCACCTTTTCTGTAACGAAAACGCTTTTGGATATCATCGAGACCTAATGCCGGACCTAAAGATTTCTTTCCCCCTGTAGCCAGAGTTATCATGAAGTCAGTAGGATCGAATCCAAGATCAAACCAGCTCTTCTGCATCTGACTGGCCATGTAATCTGAATCATGTTTAAAACATTGTATCGTTATCCAGTCTACCGCGGCGCTAATAGCAGCTACTTCACTCGCATTGAAGGGTCGGTCAAATTGACCGCCGGTAGGGTGCTTAACTCCGTTGGACATGCTTACATAGTAGGTCTTCCCGGTTGTCTCTGCCAGCGTAGTAAGTGCCGCCCTGAACTGAGTCATTAGCGAAGCATACTTCGCTGCCTGTATATTCCCTTCCCAATTCATC
>JAQYVS010000117.1 GCA_030145365.1 Desulfofustis sp.
ACTTGGCAAAATTGCCGGCACGAGCGCCATCAAGTCCAAGCTCTCCAGCGCGCGCAGGGCCCTCAAAGGAAAGAATCCAGAAGCCGAACAAGCAATTCAGGATCTACGAGACGGTTTGCAGATATTTGCGGCTGAAGTCGATTGGCGCGGTCGGGCATCAGTTGAAATTGCTCCAACTCTGGCTTCCTATGACAATGCCATCAAGGAGTCCATCGGCCTTCGGTCGCAGCGGCGGATGCCCCCTGAACAAGTAAAAGTGGTCGCCAGCTGCCAGTCGGTACACCGCGATTATTCACTGCAATTCTAAATCATGCCGCCTGACCGCAGGCTCATGCAGACCTTTGCTGAATCGCTAAAATCCTAAAGTATTTGCAATTTATCTTAAATTTCTTACTATGTAAGGTTTCCATGCCGGTATAGGCGTTAAAATTATTATAATCGCCGGTATAATATCCTCATTGCGGAGGTTTCACACATATCATGGCACGTGCCATAGAAATCTACGACACAACCCTACGAGACGGCACCCAGGCTGAAAATTTCAACATATCAGTTGATGACAAGGTGCGTATCACCCATGCCCTTGATGATCTGGGTGTTGATTATATAGAAGGCGGATGGCCCGGCTCAAACCCGATGTCTGTGGAGTATTTTCAAAAAATCAAGGGAGTTCAACTCAGTCACGCCAAGTTAACGGCATTTGGCTCTACCCGCCATATCAGAAACAAACCTGAAGATGACCCGAATCTTGAAGCCATGCTGCAGTCCCAAACCCCGGTTATCACCATCTTCGGAAAAAGCTGGGATGTCCATGTGACCGATGCCTTGAAAATTTCGATGGAAGAAAATCTGGAAATCATTGAAGACACCCTGGTCTATCTTAAAAGCCGCGTAGACGAACTGATATACGATGCTGAACATTTTTTTGACGGGTTCAAGAAAAACCCGGACTACGCGTTAGCCACCTTGGAACGGGCAGTAAAAGGCGGGGCTGATACGCTGGTTCTCTGCGATACCAACGGCGGAACCCTACCCCAGGAGCTTCCTTCTATAATCGATAGAGTTGAAGCACACCTTGCAGCAAAAGAGGTCAGTACCAAACTCGGCATCCACTCACATAACGATTCCGAGACCGGCGTAGCCAATGCACTGATCGCCATCGAGCACGGCATAAACCATGTTCAGGGTACAATCAATGGCTTTGGTGAGCGCTGCGGCAATGCCAACCTGACCTCTATTTTGCCGGCTCTCATCTACAAAATGGGTCTTGATTGTCAGGCTAAAGATCATATCGAAAGGCTGTATCCAACCTCCCGACTGGTCAACGAAATGGCCAATTTGAAGCATAATCGCTATCAGCCTTATGTCGGCGACTCCGCTTTTGCCCATAAAGGCGGCATCCATGTCAGTGCTGTAAAACGCAACCCACTGACCTACGAACACATTGAACCGGAAAAAGTTGGAAATCATCGTCGCATCCTGATATCTGATCAGTCCGGGCGCTCCAATATCCTCCATAAAGCTGAGAAGTGGGGGATAAAACTCAAACCTGACGATCCATTGCTGGCCTCCATCATGGGAGAACTTAAGGAGAAAGAAAATCAAGGATATCAATACGAAGCGGCCGAAGCAAGCTTTGAGCTGCTGATGCGCAATGCGCTCGGGGTACAGCGTAAATTTTTCAGGATCGACGGCTTCAGGGTAATGAACAACAAATACCGGATGGATAAGGCACCGCTGACTGAAGCTACGATCAGGCTCTATGTCGGTGGCCATGAAGTACATACCGCATCCATGGGAGACGGTCCGGTCAATGCCCTTGATAAGTCGTTGAGAAAAGCTTTGACCCGTTTTTACCCGATTTTAGAGGAAATGGAGCTGACCGACTACAAAGTCCGGGTACTTTCAGGGGAGTACGGAACCGAAGCGAAAGTCCGGGTATTGGTTGAGAGTAACGACGGAAAATGTCAATGGCGAACGGTTGGCGTATCGATAAATATCATTGAAGCCAGCTGGCAGGCGCTGATTGACAGTGTGAATTACAAACTGATGAAAGAAGATCACGATAACGGCCCAGTCTCTTGATCATTACAATAAAACCGTCTGATTGGCTGAGCAATTATATATATAGCAGCCTGACCCATGGATAAAGTTCTTCTCTCGCTCGCCCTCATTCTCAGTGGCATTACTCTGGGATATGTGCTGCAGATTCTTGATCGCAACCAAACGATCTCGCTTCCCCTGCCAATTGCCGATTTCAGAAAACTGCTTCAGAAAATCGGTCTGCTTTTTTTTATGCCGATTTCGTTTGCCGGAGCAGTGTGGATTGTGTCGTTTGAAAATGTTCGAGTAGTACTGCTGCCGGTAGTCGGGGTCTGTTCCCTGCTTTTCGGTGGTATACTTGCCCTTGTAATCGCCAACCTTTTACATAAACCAGCTCGTCAGAAAGCGATATTATACTGCTGCGGATCTTTTACCAATATCGGCTCGATCGGAGCGCTGATCTGTTACATGTTTCTTGGTGAAGCCGGTTTTGCGCTGGCGGCCCTGTATAAAATGCTCGAAGATATCTCCTATTTTACCATCGGGTTTCCACTGGCCCGTTATTACAGTGGTTCCTCCACTCAGCAGCAATCTTTCACGAAACGGCTATTTTCTGTAATTACCGATCCGTTTGTCGCCGCTGCTTTCAGCGCGTTTTTCCTGGGCCTGCTGCTTAATCTTACGAATATTCCCCGTCCTCCTGTATTCGAGTCGATTACCGCATGGTTTGTTCCGATCGGGACTTTTATTCTGCTTGTATCAATTGGACTGGGAATGCACTTTTCACGGGTCTCAGACTACATGCGAGAATCAGTTCTGATCTCTATTATTAAGTTTGTAGCCGTACCCATTTTTGGCTGTACGCTTGCCTATCTGTTCAATCTGCATCTGATCGGAGACGGCCTGGTATTCAAGGTCGTGCTGATTCTGACCTCTATGCCGGTTGCTTTCACCGCTCTGGTTGCCGCCTCGATCTATGATCTGGACCTGGACATGGCCAATTCATGCTGGCTGGTCTCCACCATGGCGCTGATTGTGGTATTGCCCTGGCTCTATTTTCTCCTGTCATCGTCTCTACTTCCATAAACATCAACAGTATTAGTGCACAATCATCCCGTCATCAATTTCAACGATTCGCTGGGCCAGTCCGGCATAAGCGGGTTCATGGGTGACCATTACCACTGTAAGCCCATCCTGATGTAATCCAGACAACAGGTTCATGATCTGTTTTCCCGTAGCCTTGTCAAGACTGCCGGTGGGCTCATCGGCAAATAATATGCGTGATGACTTCACCAGAGCCCTGGCAATGGCAGCACGTTGCTGTTCACCGCCGGAAAGATTTCCCGGCAGCCGATCACTTTTATCGGCGAGGCCAACCCGATCAAGACAGTAGAGCGCTCGTTCGTGACTTTTTCGGCCCACCGGTTTGAATGAGGTCATAAACGGCAGCAAAGTATTTTCCAGAACAGTGAGGTAAGGCAGAAGATGATGAAATTGAAAAATAACACCAAAATCTGATTGTCTCAGCTGATTGAGGCGTTTTTCCGACAGATCTCCAAGGTTATCTGCATGATAGGTGAGTTCGCCACTGTCCGGTCGGACAAGTGTTGAGAGTACATTGAGTAATGTAGTTTTTCCGGAACCGGACTTACCGACAATCGAGACAAAATCTCCATCACCTATGTCAATCGAGACACCCTGTAAAACAGGCACCTCATTTCCATTTAACCTATAGCTCTTGACGATATTTTTAGCAGAAAGCATCAGTATGTTCCTCTAAAGTTTCATAGTGCGGTAAGCGCCGATGACGGCTCTACAGCTGCACCTTTTAAGGCCGGGTATATTGTTGCGGCCATGGTGATGAGACCAAAAGCCAGACCGGTCAAGGCCAGATGTCCAAAAGAAAAAAGCGGTTTTGCACCATCGGCTATATTCAACAACTCCAAAACTTTGAAGCTTGCACCATACCCGCCCAGGTATCCGATAATTCCGGAAACCAAGCCAATCATGCCGGCTTCAAGACAGAAAATGAGGAAAATGTTCGACTTCCCGTAGCCAAGGGAACGAAGAATACCGATATCTTTTTTCCGCTCGTTAACTGCCGAGAGCATAGATAATCCCACCATGGCTGCTGCGGTAACCAGAATCACCAGACTGACAGAAAATGCCAGCTTTTGAACAAAACGAACAGAGGCCATTCTCTGGTTAACCACATTCTGTAATGCCTTTACCGATGTATTGGGCAGGTTCACTCGAATCTGGGAAACAATATCTTCGATTGGGCAACCTGAACACAGTGCGGAAACCTCCACAAAACTGGTTGCCCCCGGTCGACCAAGAAGTGTTTGCAACTTACCAATATCCATAAAAATCACAGAGTCATCATCACCGCCTGTTTCGAACAGGATACCTGAAACCGTGAATTTTTTATCAAAGATATCAAGTGAATTACCCGCCTGAAGTCCAAGCAATGATGCTGCCTGGTTACCGATCAGTATTTCATCCTCGTGTTCTGGAAACTTACCGTTTGCCGCCCAATAGCTTTTTATTCTCCTCTCCTCCTGCCAGCGCACACCCACCAGAGCAATAGCTTTATCGGCGACCTTGGTCATGGTAACGAGCTTGGGAGCCACCGCACTTATTCGGTCCTGGAGACCGATCGAACGGATGGCTCTGGTGGTTGTATCTTCTGAGAGCTCCTGAATGTCAAAGAGCATATCCCCCATATGAAAACCACCGTAACTGACGCTTAATTTTTCAGTGGCCGGCGACACCACAATATTTGCCCCAAACGAAGTAAGTTTTTTCTCCAAACTGAGGCCGACTACGAGCGAGACCTGATAGAGCGAGATAATTGACATCACGCCAACAGAAAATACCAGGAGCAGAAGCAGCGCTTTAGACGGTTTCCGTCGAATATTTCTGAGTGGTATGGTTAATATATTCATGGGAATCCTCTAGAAGAATCGGGTACCTGGAACTATATCGTCAACTTTAATTACCACGTCCGTTCCAACGACCTGGCGATCCAATGGAGCCGGATTGCAGCCGCCTTTTTCAACATTGATCCTGCTGGTGTGGAAACGTCGGCCGCAATTATTGCAAATCATGAAATCACCATCCTGGCTATATCCCTTTTTGGCTGGGAAACAGACATCGCAGGCATCAAACGCGGCGCGTATAACACCGTCTCCACTTTTCACTAAAAAGAATTTCATCACATTTCCACTATCTTTATAGAGATAGTAATGGGCTTCTCCATCATTCACGTCTTTGACCGGGATATGAACTTCACCATCGATGCTTTTAACTGATTTGTGTTGACCAAAAAGGCCGAAAGCCCCGTAGCCAGTTAATGGTAAGAGGAAGCTGGCACAGAGGACGACTAAGAAGAAAATTACTCCAGTATTACGGTTCATTGAACACTCCATTCAAGTGATTGGATTAACAAGGTAAAGACGGTTTTCAATTAAGAGTAACCGAACTCCTTCAGACTTCGCTGCAGCGGAGTATCAAATGAGAAAGACGCAATTATGGATATAAAGCAGGGGAGCAGAATCGAGTTGATACTGCCTGGATATGGATTTTTTGGGTGGATGTTTAGTGATGGCAGGACTGATTGATCCCGGAGATGATGGCCCCCCGGCAATCTGCACCTGCTGGTCCTGCAGAATTAAATCTTGATTGCCCTGTTGAGCACCAACTGGGCAAATATGGGTATTGTCGAAACAAGAGTCTCCGGTTTCAGCGGAATTGCCCGCTTGCACGTGAAGGCCGTTCATCGACTCCATCATCTGCTCGCAGCAGGAAGATACCGGGGCCTGCTCCAGACAGTGCAAACAATTGGGTTGACAGAGATAATCGGCATTTAAGCTGCCAAATCCTGCCAATGCCAGTATCAGCAATTGTATAAGTATTTGATTGATTGTTGTTTTCATCCTGTTGCTCAACTTTTTTCTTAATATACTACATTTTGGTAACAAATTCAACCAAGACCCCATCTTTGAATGTAACAGTCACAATATGGCCTACAAAGGTCATTAAGTGTTTAATTAATTACTTGTATTTGGCCAATTATCAGATATACTATCCTGCGATTATTTGGAGGAGAAACCATGAAAATTAATCGCAGAAGATTTCTTACCGGATCAGCCGCCGCCGGGGCACTTACCTTCCTGCCCAGCGTTCGAGTGGAAGCGGCGATACGATCCGATTCTTATGCAACCTTGATCGATCTGGTAAAATGCGATGGCTGTGCAGGAAAGGATCAACCGCTCTGCGTGACATCGTGTCGTCAGGGCAGACAAAGCGAATTTCCAGACCCACCAAAATCCCAATTACGGGATTACTGGCCCCAGAAAAAACATGAAGACTGGTCGGATAAACGTGATATTACCAATCGCTTTACCCCATACAACTGGATTTTTGTACAGCAAGTAGAAATTGAAGGAAATACAATTTCCCTTCCCAGGCGCTGTATGCACTGCGACAGCCCACCCTGGCCAAACTGTGCCCGTTTGGAGTAAAGCATAAGACCGTCGAAGGCCCGGTCTATATCGATCACAACCTCTGTTTTGGCGGAGCCAAATGTCGCAGCGTCTGTCCCTGGAGTGTTCCCCAGAGACAAGCGGGTGTTGGTATATACACGCTCTGGCAAAAGTATCTGCCGGTCGGTGGTGGTGTCATGTACAAGTGCGACCTCTGCCGTGAGCGATTGCACGAAGGTGAAAAACCGTTCTGTATCGAAGCCTGTCCGAAACAGGCTATGAAAATCGGCAAACGTGAAGATATTTTCAAAGAGGCCGGAGAACTCAAGCAGCAATACAATGGCGACATCTACGGCATGAATGAAAACGGTGGTACCTCGACCGTCTATGTCTCTGCTGTTTCTTTTGCTGATCTCGATAAAGCGCTGGTTGAAAAACAGAATAACAAATCGGTGGTCAGATTGAACAAACCGGAGAACCTTCTCGAGAAACAGAAAAACTGGGCAATGCTCAGTATAGCTGCTCCGGTCCTGGGTGCACTTGCTGCTCTTGGACTATCCGGAAACTCAGGCAACAGATCTGAGGAGGGGGGCGAGTCATGAGAACTGTACAAAGACACACGTTGACCGTTCGGGTTACTCACTGGTTGATTGCCGGAAGCGGCATCGTTCTGCTTTTTTCAGGTTTTGGGCAGATGCCAATGTACAAACGCTACAACATTATCAAGATTCCCGGGCTCGGATGGTCGTCTGA
>JAQYVS010000147.1 GCA_030145365.1 Desulfofustis sp.
TTGAGCCTGGCACCAGAAAAAACTTCGGTGAAACGGTGAAGGTTGTATACTCGATCGCTTATCAGGACTTTTTCTTTGCCGCGGTACTCGATAACTGACTGCTTGGCGGTAAGAGAGAATGGGTCGAACCATGGGATCTTAACTTTTTCTCCCTGCTCAATTTCCTGATTCAACAGATATCCCCTTCGTGATGTTGAGAGCATCGGCGGTCCTTCCAGTGATACCGAGTCCTTAATTGAACTATTGCCGGTGTCCAGTTGAAATGAAACAACATTATTATCCACCGTGCCGTTGGCACTCATCTGATAAAAAGGTGAAGAGAAGGTGAAATCAAAACTGATCAGGGTATTATCTACCCCCACCAGGGCATCGAGATTGAGATCCACGGGGTGCGTCTGCCCGGAGATATTAAGATGCATCACTGCTTGTTGCTGGATGCGAAGCGTATTATCCTGCTGGGGCAGGTAGTTGTTTTCCACATATCCGATTTTCTTATCTTTAAAATAAATGGATTGATACTCAATTCTTTTTGCCCGTTCGAGGGCAAAAGCCTCATGACTATCGATGGTTCTGACGAAAAAATCGCGATGCAGCAGCAGGGCGAAAAGACTCAGCCAGAGAAGAATCGATAGAGTTTTAAAGACTGGGCGAAAAGAAGAAGGCAGTAAGCGGTTCATATGATAAATAATTGCTTGTTTGATGAAGATGCATGGATCATCATAGCATGCAGTTTTGTTTTTTGTAAGGATCTAAACACTACTTTTGTATGAGTATCAATGCTTAAGCAGTGAATTATTTTAAAATCTCAGTCCATCAGGTCTTCAGATTATGTTTCAAACACGAAAACAGCTTGTTCTTGCCTCGGCATCCCCGAGAAGAAGAGATTTTCTCGAAATGCTTGGGCTTACCTTTTCAGTAATTCCGGCAAATATTGATGAAACCAGGGACGCGGATGAACAGCCCAGAGATTATGTGTCCAGGATGGCACGTTTTAAAGCCACTGATGTCGGCATGCGCTATCCTGCGGCCTGGGTTATTTCAGCTGATACCATTGTAATTCTGGATAATTCCATACTCACTAAACCAAATACTGAAGATGATGCGTTTAAAACACTGATGTTTCTTTCCGGCAAAGTGCATGAAGTCAATACCGGTTTTTGTCTGCATTGTCATGAGACAGATACCACTATTGAACAATGTACCAGCACCTCGGTACGGTTCACTGAATTTGATGAGTGTCTTGCACGGGCCTATGTGTGCACGAACGAGCCGATGGACAAAGCCGGAGCCTATGGTATCCAGGGAATAGGAGGTGCGCTGGTCGAAAGTATAAGCGGCTCCTATTCCAATGTGGTGGGGCTGCCGTTGGCAGAGGTTGTGGCTCTCTTGACCCGATACCGTATTATTGCTCCAATGGAAAAGACAGAGCAGACTTGAACGAGATAAACAAGGCAGGCGTCAATCAAGAGTGGTGAACAGACAAAAACACGGTGACAATAAAATGTAATTACAGCATATTAATTACTATCTGGTGTAACAAATTAGACAAATATGGCTGGCAATGATTCGATTCGGAGTTTCCCATGAGTGATTATGCACAGGCGGTTTTCGAATTTTACCAAACCAATCTAGAAAACATCACGCTGGACAAAACAACGCTGATCGGCGACTGCCCGTTTTGTCCGGAAAAAGGGTTGGACGGAAGCAAACGTCTGGTGGTGATCAATAATTCCGACGGTTTTTTTCACGGTTTTTTCCGCTGTCTTAACCGCTGTGTACCCGGTGGATTTCCTCTCTGGTTTACTTCACTTGCCAAAATAGATCCAAGCCGTACACCCGGGTTCGATCCGGACAGGGAATATGGTCTGCGCAATACTGAGTTTCCGTCCCAGACCATCAATCAGGAAATTAAAAAATTTCAGGATAATCTGACTGAAGATATTCTCGGTTATTTTCAACAGAGTAGTGTCGGTGAACCCGTACTGAAGCAGCTGTCGGTGGGCTATAACGGGCGCTATATTGTCTATCCATATTTCCAGGAAGATGGCAACTGCTACACGGCACGCTGTGTTTTTCCCGATCAACAGGAAGACTTCTTCTGGCATGGGGACTCTGATATGATTTCGGAATCGTATCAGATTTTTAATGTCGGGGATATTCAGCACTGTGAAAATGGTGCCCTGATTCTCTGTGAAGGTGAGGAAAATCTGCTTACCTTGAAACAACTGGGGCTGCCGGGTATAGCCGTTTCAGACAGCCAGATATTTGAGACTATCGAAGCCGAGCGCTTCGACCATATCAAGACCTTGTTCATCGTTGTAGATAACAACAACGAATCGGAAATCCGGGCTCGGGCTCTGGCCTCACGAGTTGGTTATAAAGTTCGGCTGCTTACCTGGCCCACCGGTTTTGCCAGAAACTACAACCTTTGGCAACTGGCTAAGGATAAGGGGAATGAGTTTGGCTCCAGTCTCATTAGCATAGTCAGGAATTCCAAAGCCTTTTCGCCGTTTGCCAACCCTAAACGAGAACATGATCGTTTCTATGAGAATCTCAATAGACAAGCCGGCTCGTCCTATGCAAACCTGAAATCGGGTTTCAACTATCTTGATGAGGCGATGGATGGAATTCATGGGATCAACATCTTTGGTGGACCACCAAAGGTCGGCAAATCCTGTTTCATGATTCAGATAGGAACAGAGATGGCCCGAAGAGGGGTTCCTGTCCTCTATTATGATTTTGAAAATGGGCGCCAGAAGATTTATCAGAGAACCTTGGTTCGGCTCAGTCGTATTGAAGGCAGACAATTGGTTAAATCGTCATTTTCCGAGGCTGAACAGGATCGATATGAGAGTGCGCAGCAGGATTTTCAAAAGATGATGAATAATTTCAGAGTGGTTAACGACAGAAAACTTACTCCGGAGATTATGCGCAGACATATCGATTTTATCAAACATGAAACCAGGCAGGATTATTGCGTGGTCATTATCGACAGCCTGCATAAATTACCGTTCAAGGATTTCAGCGAACGTCGAACAGGGATTGATGCCTGGCTCCGTCAGCTTGAATCCATAAGGGATGAGCTGATGGTCTCGTTTCTGATCATCTCCGAGCTCACCAGAGGTGACAAGGGCTCCTATATAGAAACTCCGCACATGGGAGTATTCAAAGGGTCCGGTGATATCGAATACAGTGCCGACAATGCCCTGGTTATCTTTCCTGAAGATGATCAGGCTTCAAAACTCAACAGCCATGAACGTAATGCCAATCTCTGGCTGGTGGCCAGCAGGGAGCACAGCCCCGGACTTGTGGCAACCTATAAGCTTGAGTATCCGTTCTGGGGTTTTAAAGAAACTGAACGTTAAATTTGATGCAGTATGGTCCATTGTTTCAGAGCTTTTAAAGAGCGATAAGCCCGAACCTGTCCTCTTTGCCGTTTTGGCACTTTCTTCTCCCAGGCGGGAAACAATCCGAAATTCACATTTGACGGCTGAAAGTGTTTGGCTGAGGATTTGGTCAAATGACTGATGAGCCCGCCCAAGGCGGTATCAACAGGCGGTACAATCGTTTCCTGCTTACTCCACAGTCTGAATGCATTGATTCCGGCCAGAATTCCCATGGACGTGGATTCCACATACCCCTCCACACCGGAGAGCTGGCCGGCTATTAAAAGATCGGGGCGGTTTTTCGTCTGCAGGGTTGGATTGAGAATTTCCGGCGCACAAATGAAGGTGTTTCGATGGATTGAACCGAAACGGGCAAACTCGGCTTGCTGAAGTCCCGGAATCAATCTGAAAATACGTTTTTGTTCGGCAATGGTCAGCTTTGTTTGAAAACCGACCATGTTGTAGACTGATCCAGCTTTGTTCTCTTTACGCAATTGCACGACTGCATGGGGAATCTTTGCTGTTTTCGGGTCTTCCAAGCCCACCGGCTTCATGGGGCCGAAGCGAAGGGTGTCGTCTCCGCGGCTACGCATAACCTCTATCGGCAGACAACCCTCAAAATATTTGGCATCCTCAAATTCGTGCAGTTTGGTGATCTCCGCTTCTTCCAGCTCCCTGATAAAACGCTGATAATCGGCTTGTGACATCGGACAGTTCAGATAGTCACCTGGCCCGTCGTCGTAGCGTGATTTTTGATAAATTACCTGCATATCAAGTGACTCGGCAAAAAGTATCGGAGCTATCGCGTCATAGAAAAACAACCGTTTTTCCCCAGTGAAGTCGGCAAGATTATCGGCCAGTAAGTCGGCGGTAAGCGGTCCTGTGGCCAAAATCGTGGGGCTTTCAGATTTTTCAGGTAATGATTTTATCTCTTGGCGGACGACGGTGATCAGCGGATGCTCGGCTATGGTCCTGCTGATCTTTTCTGCGAAAAGATCTCGGTCCACAGCCAGGGCCTTTCCGGCCGGCACTGCAGTGTCATCGGCCGTTTTCATGATTAGCGAATCCAGGGCACGCATTTCAGTTTTGAGCAGACCGACGGCGCTATGGGGATCGTTTGAACGAAGAGAATTTGAACAGACCAGTTCTGCTAGATCCGATGACTTATGAGCCGGGCTGAATTTGTCGGGCTTCATTTCGTACAGTGTGACTGGACAGCCCCTTTTGGCCAGCTGCCAGGCTGCCTCGCAGCCAGCAAGTCCACCGCCGATTACTGTAACCTCTGTTATCTGCGAATCTTCTGACATAGTAACGATAGGTTCTTTATTGGTATTCAATGGTTACCTGTACCCGTTTGCGTCCCCATTGCAGGGCCTCCGCATGAGAGTTGTAAAAGATATCGATTCGTGTCGAGCCTTTTATTGCCCCACCCCTGTCTTCCACCGTTCCCCAGCCGTATCCGGGAATATACATCCTGGTTCCGAATGGATAGAATTTTGTGTCAGCGGCGATGGTACCGTCCTGAGGTACCAGGTACCAGGGGAAGAGAATGGTTCGAACCGGGATCATCCAGGGGTGGTATAAACTGTCCATGGAAAAGAGCCCTTCTTCCGGTTCATGCGGATCGGTGCCGTCAGCAGTCAATCCCGAGTATGGTTGTCCAGCCTGGGCACCGGCACTCACATAGCGGTTCCAGAAATCGAGTTTGAGCCAGGTCCAGCTGCCTCGTTCCCAGCTGCAGCAGCTGGAGCAGCCGCAATAGGCGGTAACTTCCATCACTTTTCCGACCGGCTGTTTGGCACAACCGCCAAGGAGCAGAATGAGTGAAATTAAAAGCGGAAAAGATAAAGAAACCAAGCGAAATAAGGATGATCGAAAGATAGAATACATCAGGTTCGGTAAAACCATTTTTTTATTTCATCGGCTGGAAAAATTTTAACGACGGGTCTGCCGTGGGGGCAGTGACTGAAGAGTTCGGCTTTTGCCATTCGTTCGAGTAAGGCTCTGATCTCACTGTCGGAAAGGGCATCGCCCGATTTTACTGCAGCTTTACAGGCCATAGTCGCCAGAATATCTTCAAGGTTACCTCCTCCGCCTCGATTGTTCTCACTGCCGAAACGTTCCAGGATATCAACAAACAGCGACTGGGGCGAATAGTTTCCGGCCAGTGCGGGAACGGCAGCAAGAACCCAGGTTGTTCCGCCGAAATCTCTGATTGAAAACCCCATGCTCTCCAATTGTTCCTGGTTAGCCTCTACCAATTGCGATTGGTACACGGTTAATTCCAATGTCACGGGAAACAGCAGATTCTGTGAAGCTACCTTACCGTTTGTGTACTGCTTTCTCAAATCTTCAAATAATAATCGTTCATGGGCCGCATGCTGGTCAATTACAATTAATTTATCATTGTTTCTGCAAAAGATATAGAGATCCAGGAAACAGCCAATAACAATCAGGTCTTCAACCTGAACAGGATCAACGATTTCGTGTGAATTACGATCATCCAGATTTCGGGTGGGTGACGGGAATGAAGAGATCAATGCCTCTTCTGTTTTGAAATCAGAACGTGGTTGATGCGGCTGGTAAAGAGGTCTCGGGGTAGCCGATATTTCACCTCTTTGAATTGTTGCTGGTTGTTCAGGCGATGGTTTGTATTCTGTGCTTGCCTCTGTCTCAGGCGGCTGGTAAATCGGCCTGGAATCTGAAAATATGTTCTGTCTCAATGGCTGCTGTCGAACAAACATGGCATCTTGAACGGCATCACTCACCTTCTTATGAACGGTACGGCTGTCTTTGAATCGCACCTCATGTTTGGCCGGGTGAACATTTACATCGACACTTTCAGGCGGCAGGTCCACCCCGATAATTCCGGCAGGGTAGCGGCCCTTTAACATGAAGGATCGCAAACCTTCGTTCACCGCATGACCAAGCAGCCGGTCCTTGATAACCCGCCCGTTTACGAAAAATCGCAGACGTCCGGCAACAGGTACCGTTGATTCAGGAGGGATCAGATGCCCCCGAACCCGGATACCGTCCGGGCCTGAGGGACCGCTATCGATTTCAATGAAATCGCCGGTATATTTCAACAGTCTGGATAGCCGTCCAGCTAAAGCCATATCTTTTTCGAGCTGAATTGTCAGCCTGCCGTCTATGCGCAGCGTAAAAGAAACATCAGGCCTGACAAGTGCATAGCTCTTAATGGTGTCATCGATATGCGACAGTTCGGTACGAACGGTTTTTAAAAATTTCTTACGGGCCGGTGTATTGCCGAACAGATTCTGTATTTCGATGATGGTGCCCACTCTGGATCCTGTCTCATGAACCTTTTTTATGGAGCCATACGTGCTGTAGGCGGCGGTCCCAAGTTCATCATCTTTCCTTCTTGAAATGATGTTCATTTTTGAGACTGAGGCGATAGAGGGAATTGCCTCGCCTCGGAAACCGAGGCTTTTCACAGAAAAAATAGTATCATCTCGAGAGATCTTTGATGTTCCGTGCCTTTCAAAACTCATGAGAACATCGTCTTCATCCATTCCCTCACCGTTATCGACAATGCGGATCAGCCGGGTACCTCCGCCTTCGATCTCTACTTCAATCAGGTCGGCACCGGCATCGAGGCTGTTTTCAATGAGTTCTTTGACGACAGAGGCCGGTCGTTCAACTACTTCTCCGGCGGCAATCTGGTTGGCGAGATGTTCCGGTAAAATTCGTATTTTAGCCATTCACTTTTCTTGAAGCAGAAACATTGCTAAACAAACGGGGAAACCTGAGGTGTTTCAGGATTCCCCGTTTTGTCGTTTCGTTTTTTAAAACGATTTAAAAAGATCAAGATAACAGATTCAGAGCAGATCCAGCCTTAAACCATTCAACCTGGGCTGAATTATAACTATGTTCTAACTGGAATGTCTCTTTTGTTCCGTCGGCATGACTGACAATACATTCAACCGCTTTGTTCGGTGCTAAATCTGCCAGATTCCGCAGGTCTACTCTATCATCTTCGCGAATTTTATCGTAATCATCGGGATTTTTGAAGGTGAAGGCCAGCAGACCTTGTTTCTTCAGATTCGATTCATGGATACGTGCAAAACTGCGTACAATCACCGCGGCTGAGCCAAGCAGCCTCGGGGACAGCGCTGCATGTTCCCTACTGCTCCCTTCACCATAGTTCCAGTCGCCGATGACCACCCATTTTACCTGCTTGGCTTTGTAGTCTCTAGCAATATCTGAAAAGGGGACGCCGGTTTCATTAGTGAGAACATTAAGACCTTTGCCTGCCTCATCGTCATAGGCATTGATCGCACCCATGAACATGTTGTCACTGAACTTATCGAGATGTCCTCTAAGTCTCAGCCAGGGACCAGCCGGAGAAATTGCATCGGTGGTGCATTTGCCCTTTGCTTTGAGAAGAATCGGGGCATTGACAACATCCTCACCGTCCCACTCTGGCCACGGTTTTAGAAGCTGGAGTCGCTGGCTGTTTGGGTCAACCTTCAATTCAATGTTGCTCCCGTCTTCGGGCGGGGCAAAGAAATTTGAGTCACCCTTGTCAAAGCCGTTCTCCGGGACGGCCGGAGCTTTCTGGGGGGGGGATAAGGTGAATTCCTTACCGTTTGAATCGGTTAATGGATCGGTCATCGGATTAAACGACAAGCGTCCCGTGAGAGACAGGGCCACGGTGATTTCTGGACTGGCAATAAAATTCATTGTTGTGGGCTGGCCGTCATTACGACGCGGGAAATTGCGATTGTAGGAGGTCACAATTGTATTGGGCTTGCCTGAAACGGCTGAATCCCTTTTCCATTGACCGATACAGGGGCCGCAGGCGTTGGCCAGCACAGTTCCACCAATATCTTTAAGCGAAGCCATCTGTCCGTCTCTTTCGATGGTTGCTCGAATCTGCTCGGAGCCGGGCGTAACCATCAGCGGTACCGCACTTTTCATACCGTGGGATTTGGCTTGTTCGGCGATATCTGCCGCTCGACTCATATCCTCGTAGGAAGAGTTGGTGCAGCTGCCGATGAGACAGGTTGAGATCTCGTCGAGTAATTCACCTTCACTATCTCGAATCTCCTGGGCCAGTTTAGAGAGCGGTCGTGCCCGATCGGGAGAGTGGGGACCGACCACATGCGGTTCAAGCGATGAAAGGTCTATCTCAACAACGCGGTCATAATATTTTTCCGGGTTATTGATCACCTCTTCATCAAGCGATAACAGTTCACTATTCTGTTTGGCGAGATCCGCCAGTTCGCTTCGTCCGGTAGCTTTGAGATATTCAGCAATACTATCATCAAAGGCAAAAATGGAGGTTGTTGCACCAAGTTCAGCACCCATATTGGTTATCGTTGCCTTACCGGTACAACTGAGTGTTTTAGCTCCCGGGCCAAAATATTCGATAATCGAATTGGTGCCGCCGGAAACGCTCAGTTCTCCCGCCAGATATAAGACGATATCCTTTGGCGCAGTCCATCCCTGCAACTCACCTTTGAGTACCACGCCGATGTGTTTTGGGTACAGCACTTCCCAGGTTAATCCGGCCATAGCATCAATGGCATCAGCCCCTCCAACACCGACTGCGCAGGCCCCAATTCCTCCAGCATTTGGGGTATGGGAGTCGGTACCGAGAATCACTGCACCTGGAAACGCGTAGTTTTCAATATTCACCTGATGAATGATTCCTGCGCCCGGAGCCCAGAAACCTGCCCCGAATTTTGCTGCCGCAGATTTGAGAAAGTCATAGACCTCGTTGTTTTCAGCTATTGAGGCGGGGAGGTCGAGATCTCCTTTAACACGTGCTTCTATAAGATGATCGCAATGTATTGTGGTCGGAACGGCCACTTTCTTCCTGCCGGTCTGCATGAACTGCAGCATGGCGGATTGACCCAGAACATCTTGAAGAATCACCCTGTCGGGACGAACATTAAGATAACTCTTGCCGGCAATCATCTCCTGGTCTTCCGGATTGTCAAGATGAGAGAGCAGGATTTTATCGGCAAGCGTCAATGGACGGCCTAATTTCTGCCTGACGATTTTAAGATTCCGGCTCATGGTCTGGTAGACATTTGAGACGAATTGGGGTGTTGATTCAAGGCTTGTCATATAGGATCCCTCCTGATTATTTTAACATGCTCATCATAATTGGTTCCTTTACTAGTAAGATCGCTCCCACTTCTTTTCAATTTTTTTCTTAAAAAGGTGTGCCACCGATGATGAAAAATTGCAGAAATCATATTTACCGGGAATAACACATCATTAGGTAACGTGTTCGGGGGAGGCTGGACTGGTGTCTTGAAAAAATATGAAAAAGGAGAGCCCAACGAATATTAATACGATTCCGATCAAAGCGGTGAGTGTGGGCAACGGCGCTTTTAACAGTATGATTTCACCAATCAGGGCAAAAACGACTTCACTTGATTGAGTGGCATCAACCGCTGCCAGTTCACTCGGTTGTTTTGCTTTATTGCGGGCCAGCAGAAAAAGACTCGTGGCGAAGATACCTGAAAAGACGGCGACTAGGGCGGTGTTAACTATTTGCCCACTTGAAGGGGGAGGTGGTCTGTTGATGACGATGAGAAGGAGCCAGAATGGAACGGAGCCGAGTGATAATAAAAAGATTTTGTTAAATGGATTTTCAAGATAGCTGGAATTGATGCAGGGCAGGGAACTGTTGTGGTTCGCTGCTTCCCAGACCAGCTGATTTCCAATTGGATAATAAAATGCGGCAATCAATACGGGAAAACCGCCATAGAGAAGCTGCTTGATAGTAATTGAGTCTATATGAGTGGTGTTGACAAGCAAAACACCGCAAACAATCAATAAGGAAAATCCCCATATTTTCCTGGGAAACGATCTGCCAAAACCTGCCAGAACAAACAGGGAGGCGATGATGGTCAACTGCCAGGTAGCTGCGATTACCCAGCCGGGGGCATAATCGGTACTGAAACAAATCAACGAATAAAAGCCGCCGAAACCGATGCTTCCAGCAATCACCCAGAACAACCAATTCTTAAAGAACAGCTTCAGCACCATCCATGGGGCTTTTCTTCCCTGAAAAAGAGCCAGGATCACAACCAGAAATACGATCATGAACGCATAACGCAGCGATGCTGACCACAGCCAGTATCCGCCCTCCAGGCTCATGAACCGGTTCAGGATAAAGGTTGAGCTAAAGAACAATCCGGAAAGCAACCCAATAGCAATAAGTAAGCTCATCTATTAGTTAGAAAAATGGGCTAAAGACATCTTTCAATATTATTCCAGGACTGTGATTTAACCCAGCTGTATTTCTGGGTGAATAGATTGTCACTATCATACAACGCATTGCCTGCCTTTCGTTTCAGGAATTTGCCATACTGGCTTGGGCCGCCGTT
>JAQYVS010000190.1 GCA_030145365.1 Desulfofustis sp.
ATGGCACATGCTTGTGAACATTGAGAACAGGAGGTGCATGTTTCAGCATTGTGGGAAATCCTCAGTTTTCGATTACTCTCCAGTAAAGCCAGCAAGGCGGCCAAAGGGCAGAAATAGCGGCAGAACATCCGTCTGGTTAACAGTTCCAGAATAAGTACAAGAACAATCACAAGGCCTTCGATGGCAAGTTTTTTTAAAAAAAACCATCATCGTAATTTCCCTACATACCAACCCGGGAGGAGAGAGAAAAACAAAGAGTGGAGTGCCTATGATCATACTGAGAATCAACTCGACGATGAGCGTATACCAAAGTATCCGCCTGGCAAGAATGAGTGTGTTCTTGAGATGTTTCCTGCCACTTACTTTGAGTCTGATTCGCTCAAACCGCTCAAGAATGAAACTTATAGGGCAGATCCATGAACAGAACACCCTTCCCAACATCAGCGCCAGGGTAATGGGAATTGCCATTGCTACCAATGAGGGAAGATACAGGTTTTTTGTAACCAGGACACTTTCCAGTCCCTCTGGTGAAGAGACAAACCAGAGACTGCCGATGCCTAGGGATAGATACCAACATTGAATGAAATCTATCTGGCAACAAATAATCGATGTTACTTCACGGCTGACTCCCACCTTTTCTGTTTTATTCTAGACTTTTATGCTCCATGTGATGCATTGGTCTAAGAGAAAAAAAACATTATCTAAACTCTGAACGGAAAACCTATCCCATCAATTTTTTATTGATTTGACAATTTATTAGGGTTTCACACCAGTCACTGGTTACCAAACAGTAACAATGCCATTTTTATAGCGTTACCATCTAGTAACAATAGTGATGGCCAAGCCAGTGGGTTTTATGGTAATAACCAACGAGTATCGCAATAACAGATGCTTACCCCTTAGAGGCGATCAGGAATAGCGTGTGCATATGAAAAAAGAACCGACTCATTTAATTCCAAAACGGTTCATGAAGCTCAAGTTTAAGTTTATCCTGGCCATAGGGTTCGTTCTGGTCTGCTCGTTTGGTATTATACTTGTGTATATGACCAAACTACAGAACGATCTCGTTATTGGTCAGGCTAAGCATCAGGCCAGAATGCTTCACGATCAACTTTTTCTCACCCGGGAGTGGGTTTCCGATCACCAAGGTTTGTTCGTGGTAAAGACTTAAGATGTAATGGAAAATCCGTACCTGGACCATCCAAAAGCTTCAGACCAACAGTGGCGTTACTCTTGTTAAATGAAATCCTACTCAATTTCCGTTTAAACCAGCATAGTCATTTTATCTTTTTTCTTTACCCCTTTCACCTTTCGCTATATAGATCCAAATTATGACAGAAATCACCATCACCTCACCACTGGATATGCATCTTCACCTCAGACAAGGTGATATGCTCCGCCTTACCACGCCCCTATCGGCAGATTTTTTTGCAGGCGGAGTAATCATGCCCAACCTGATAGAACCGGTTGATTCCGTTGATCGTCTGAATACCTATCACTCTGAAATACAGGCACTCTGTAAAGACAAGGTGTTTGAACCATACATGACCCTGTTCTTCAAACAGTACAAAAAAGCTGAGCTTGAACAGGTTAAAGACAGGATTATCGGCATCAAATTGTATCCTGCCGGCATCACTACGCAGAGTGAAAATGGAGTAAGTGATTTTACCACCATAGAAGAGACGGTCTCGGCAATGGAGGAACTGCAGATTCCCCTCCTTGTCCATGGAGAAAGCAATGGTTTTGTCATGGACCGTGAACAAGAGTTTTTATCTGTGTACCAAACGCTTGCCGAAAATTTCCCTGATCTTCACATCATCATGGAACATATCACCACAGCAGACTCCGTCGAATTTATGGAGCGCTATGATAACGTATCAGCCACAGTGACGCTCCATCACCTGATGATCACACTGGATGACGTTATTGGCGACCTGATGAGGCCAGATCTATTCTGCAAACCGATTGCCAAGACCCAAGAAGATCGCAGCGCCCTGCGAAATGCCGTTTTCAGCGGTCACCCAAAGCTTATGTTCGGCTCTGATTCGGCTCCGCATCCCCGTCATAAAAAAGAATGCATCGGCTGTGCAGCCGGGGTCTTTACTGCGCCCGTAGCTTTACCCCTTCTGGCCCAGATTTTTGATGAGGCGGGCAGTCTTGACCAACTTCAAAATTTTGTCAGTACCAGCGCCTGCCAGCGTTATCAATTGACACCGCCTCAAAAAACCATCCGACTCCAGCAAAAGCCCTGGACAGTCCCTGATTTTTATGGCGATGTCACACCTTTTTACGCCGGTAAAACCATTGGCTGGTCGGTTGTCAGAACTTAGTCTGAGGATACAAGACAAATGAACAACGTAATCGATCTTCTGAAAGCTCACCGCTCTATTCGCAAATATCAGGATCGGCAGGTAGACCAAAAAGTAATTGAAGAGTTGATCAGAGCAGGCCAGTGTGCCGCCACTTCAAGTTTTATCCAGGCATGCAGTGTGATCCAAGTAAATGATCCAACGACAAGGCAAGAGATATCTCGTGTGGCAGCCGATCAGAAATATGTGATTGAAGCTCCGGTCTTCCTGGTTTTTTGTGCAGATATGCAACGGCATAAGCTGGCCTGTGATATGCACCAAGCAGAAATGCTCTCCGGCTATACTGAACAATTTCTCACCGCTTCTGTCGATTGTGCTCTGTTTGCCCAAAATTTACTGGTAGCTGCAGAATCTATAGGTCTGGGCGGCTGTTACATTGGTGCCATCAGGAACAATATTGCCAGAGTCGACGAACTCCTTAGCCTGCCTGAAAAAGTCTATCCGGTTTTTGGTATGTGTCTGGGCTATCCGGCTCAGGATCCTGAAACAAAACCACGTCTTCCCGTGGAAGTCATTCTTAAACAGGAAACATATGATGATAAAACAGACCGTGATCTGATCGCAGCCTACGACAACAAAGTGAGAAGATATTACCACAGCCGCACCGATGGGAAGAAAGATGACTCGTGGAGCGAACAGATCTCAGGCATGCTTGTCAAAGAAGCCCGCCCGCACATGCTTGGGTATCTGCGGTCGAAGGGCTTTCTTCTTAAATAAACGGCCGCAAAATGTCCGCCTATTATATTGATGGAAACGAGGCAATAGCAAGAGGAGCTGTTAAAGCAGGCTGCAGATTCTTTGCTGGATATCCGATTACCCCGGCAACAACAATCTACCAGCAGATGCTGAATCTGTTACCTCCCATCGGCTGTACCTGTCTGCAAGGTGAAGATGAAATTGCCTCAATCGGATTTTGTATTGGAGCTTCCATGGCCGGTTTAAAGGTAATGACTGCCACCTCAGGCCCCGGCATCAGCCTTTTCAGCGAGCAGATTTCTTTTGCCATTGCCGGCGAGATACCCCTGGTAATTGTAGATGTTCAGCGACTGGGCCCGTCGACCGGGTCCGCTACAAAAGGTGCTGATTCAGACATTTTGTTTCTGCGCTGGGGAAACAGCGGTGGCTTACCCGTTGTTGTTTTGGCTCCAACCGATGCCCGTGATTGTTACAACTTGACCATCAAGGCCTTTAACTTAGCAGAGCAGTATCGCTGTCCTGTATTTATTGCTTCTAACAAAGAAATCGGCATGACCAAGGAGAGTGTTCCAATTAATTTTCTTGAGGAACCGCACGTTCTCGAACGTACCTATTGTCCGGAAGGCAGGGATTTTCTTCCTTTTGATTGTTCTGCGGATCATTTGATTCCACCTTTTTTACCGATCGGTGGAGATAGAGCCGTTCGCCAGACCTCTTCCAGCCACGGCGCTGATGGCTACATAACCACAGCAACCGAGGTCATTGAGACAAATATCAAAAGGCTGCGAGATAAACTGATTACGGCTGTTGATGACTTTACCTATTATGAGTCCGACACTGACTCTCAGGCAGATACCTTAATTATTACCTACGGAGTTACCGCACGCGCTGCTCGGCAATGTCTTGATCAATTAAGAGAAAAATCGATTGTCATTTCTCTGCTCATTTTAAAAACATTGTATCCTGTCCCGGAGCAATTAATAAAACAACACATAAACGGGGTCAAACGTGTGGTTGTAGCGGAAATGAATCTGGGTCAATATGTTCAGGAAATTTATCGTCTTTGTGGCGATACGCCCGTTATTCTCTGTTCAAAAATGAATGGTGAACTTATCAGCCCTGATGAAATCCAGAAGCTTGTCCTATCATGACAAGTCTTCTTAACACAGACAGACCCCCGGTTTTCTGCCCCGGCTGTTCCCATGACCGAGTTGTGCATGCGCTTGATGGGTGTCTTCAGGAACTCGGTATTTCTGCAAACCGTGTATGTATCGTTACCGATATTGGTTGTTCAGGACTATTTGACACCTTTTTCAATACACATGCTTTACATGGTCTCCACGGCCGCGCGCTTACCTACGCCACAGGTCTAAAATTGGCCTGTCCCTCTTTGACCGTCATCACCATCATGGGTGACGGGGGACTCGGTATCGGCGGGGCCCATGTACTCAGCAGCTGCAGGCGAAATCTCGATATCAACCTGCTGGTACTGAACAATTTCAATTATGGAATGACCGGCGGCCAGTGCTCTGCGACAACTCCGGTTGAAGCACGCACTTCATCGGGGTTTCTGGCTCATCTGGAGTCACCACTTGATATCTGCAGTGTCGGGAGTGCCGCAGGCAGCGGCTGGGTTGAAAGAATCAGCGCCACGGATAATAATCTTGTCGATCGGATCAAGGCCGCGATATCGCATGAGGGCTTTTCGTTGATGGATATCACTGGTGTCTGTCCCGGCCGTTTTGCCAGACACAATAAACAATCAATGAAATTAATTGCTCGGCAGACGGCAGATTTTCCTTTAGCTGAAGGCCTTGTTACCGCCAACCAAAGACCGGAATATGGAACTCAATACCGTGACATGTCTTCTCACATGCAGTCAGCAAAACCTGCGGTCTGCGTTTCACCCCGATTAGCTCCTACCATATCGGAGCCGTATTCAATTCTGCTGCTTGGAGCAGCAGGACAGCGGATCAACAGCGCCGCGGAAGTGCTTTGTCTTTCGGCTATGAGTGCGGGGCTGTACGTCAGCCAGAAAAGTGACTATCCGATCACGGTGCTCAGGGGACATTCGATTAGCGAGGTTATCTTCAGCCGGGATCCAATCCGTTATACGGCAATAGATAAGCCTGATCTCATTATTGCACTGGCTTCCGATGGAGTCATGCGCAGAAAAAGCGTTTTTCAAAAACTTAACGAGACGAGTCTAGTCCTCTCCTTAAAGGGGCTGCCACTTCCGGACACCACGGCCAAAGTAGTTGAGATGGATTTGAAAAATCTCCGTATTCATGCCAATCAGTTTGCCTTAGGAAGTTTGGCCATCTTGACGCAGCAGAATCAGATCCTCACTCATGACATGCTTCTTGAAGGAGTCAACCACAGATTTTCATCCACTCAGCACAAACAGGCAACAGAACTGATTCAACTGCTTGTAACCGCTGACTAGGTCCCGGCATTAAAAAATTGGAGCCTTCCATCTAGAGCCTGATAGCTGCTTCTTGGGCTCGATGTTGGATAAGTTCTGCGATAACACTTACACCAATCTCAAACGGTGTCTCAGCACCGATGGACAGTCCTATCGGACAATGCACATGATCAAGTCGCGCGGAGTTGATGCCTTCACTCTGCAGAGCCTTGTAGATTTGCTGCTTTTTCTTCCGACTGCCGATCATGCCAATGTAGCCTGCTGCCGTTGCCAAAGCCTGAGCCAGAACCTGTTTGTCAGTACTGTGAGATCTGGTAACCAAAATAATATAGCTGTTATTGTCGATAAGATAATGAGAGAATGTGTCTGTAAAATCAGGGCATACCGAAATCTTGTCAGCCTGCGGAAAACGTTCTTTCACCGCCAGGCTTGCCCTATCATCGACAACAATAGTTCGAAACGATGCCTCATGGGCAAGCGCTACAATCTCTTTTGCCACATGCCCTGCGCCGATGATGAAAAGCGTGTTCGGCGGAACCAGTGAATCTATCACGTAATGTCTATCTTCAAAATCAATCAAAGCAGCGGTGTTATTGTTAATCCTTTTTTGTTCAAGAAACTGCTGCAGATCAATACTTGGCGATAATGTGCCGAACCATGAATCTTCACGCTGAACAGATCTTTGCACTATTAGAGTGTCCGTCTCTTCTTGACTTATGATGCAACCGAGCAATTGGACTGATTTCCCATTCTCCAGGGCTTCATTTAGGTACCTGTATAATTCTATAGTATTGTCATCCGTTGGAATATATTCGATCAGCACCTTGGTATGCCCGCCGCAAGACATATCAGGAGCTGCCGTTCCAACAGATATGCTTTCGGAATCATAGGATTTCAGCATACTCTTTTTAAGAATAAAAAGAGACCGGGCTGTCAGGATTACCTCCTGTTCTATACTTCCACCACCAATAGATCCAAAGATTGAACCATCCGGGTAGATGATCACTTTTGACCCGGATTCTCTGGGAGCAGATCCGCTATGGCTGATTTGCGTGGCAAGAAAAACAGGCTCACCTGCCAAGAGCGCCTGGTATATTTTATTTATAATTGCAAGCATTACTCGTTTACCTCTATTGAAAATGCTGATAAGAACTTTTTATTACTGAAATGATTCATTGTACACCTCTTGCAAATCTCCTGAAAACAGATAAAGAAAAGGTATGGGAAAAATAGTACTGATTTCTGATTCTATCAGAGACCGATCTGAATATTTAAGCAGTTGCAAGCTCCCTCAAAATTACATGGGAGACTATTCTGTCATGGGTTTTGTGGTCAATCGCTACAGTGACTCACGATCACTTCTTGAATCAGCTGGTTATCAACTTATTGAAAAATATGGGGCGACAACAATCGTTTTAAAAATCATCGTTCGCTTCTGGATATCAAAACACTTTTCGCAGCACATGGGATCCGCTGCACCTATCTTGACATTGCTGATTGTTTTTACCAGGCGTGATAGCTGAAAAGCCATCCGGCGGATGGCTTCAAAAATGATTTCTCACCGATCTGAATCGAGATCCTACCGTCTCAGCATCTCTATGTGAGGAATACCATCCTCATCATACGGTTCGGAAACGGTCTTAAAACCAAATTGAAAGTAAAAATTCTCAAGATATTTCTGGGCGGATATCCGAATTGATGCATTGGGGAATTCGCTGATTGTCAGGGATATGGCTTCAATTGTCAGTTTTTTCCCAAGCCCGGTACCTCGAACAGATTTTACCGTAAGTAGCCGGCCAATAGACGGTTCAGTAAATTTTTCCCCCGGAAGCACTACACGGGCGTAGGCAACCAAGTCACTTCGACTCTCATCCCCATTCCAACCCAACAGGTGATATGATTTAGGATCAAGGTTATCGGCATCCTGATACACACAATGCTGTTCTACGATAAAAATACTCTGTCTGACTTTCAAGATCTCAAAGAGATCGTCTCGGGAAAGTTCTTTAAATTTAGCCCACTGCCAGCTAATCATATCCGCCAATTCACCGTAACAGCTAATGTTTAAGAACAACTAATAAGAGCCTTCAGATTACCAACCAATTGCAATAGAAAAGCACTATAGAGGATACCTCGGGAAATAAGTAGACATTAAATCGCACTCTATAGTAATTCTTCTGCTCTGGTTAATTCGTTCAATAATTGACACCTTATACAGGACACTACAATGAGACGATACCATAGGGTTTTAACCATTGCCGGTTCAGATTCAGGTGGCGGTGCTGGCATTCAAGCCGATCTAAAGACGATTTCGGCCTGCAGCTGTTTCGGTACCAGTGCAATTACCGCGATCACGGCACAAAACACCTTAGGAGTCACCGATATTCATCCGCTACCTATTGCAACGCTTGAGGCTCAGATCAGAGCGGTTTTGAGCGATATCGGTACAGATTCAGTGAAACTCGGTATGCTCCATTCAGTTGAAGTAATTGAATGTGTCGCAGCTATTCTTTCTGAATTCAGGATCAGCAATATCGTTCTTGATCCGGTCATGGTTGCAACCAGTGGAGATAAGCTCATTCAAGACGACGCTATAGCAGCCTTGCAGTCAAACCTGTTTCCTCTGGTAACACTTATCACGCCAAATATTGATGAAGCAGAAATTATATGGGAACAACCAATAACGGCACACAGTGACCTTCAAACGTGCGCTGAACAGCTTGGGAAACGGTTCAATCTTTCTGTTCTTGTAAAAGGCGGTCATCTTGAAAGTGAAAGGCTTGTTGACGTTCTGTATGATCGGAAAACCGATGAAACGATCAGCATTTCAAACAAACGAATAGACACCAGAAACACTCATGGCACGGGTTGTACGCTCTCTTCAGCAATAGCTTCATTTCTGGCTCAAGGCTACTCGGTAAAAGAATCAACAGAAAAAGGTATCGGCTATGTAGCTCTCGCTATAGAAAAAGGCTCAGACTATGTGATTGGTAACGGTCATGGACCGGTTCACCATTTCCATGCGTTCTGGTAATAATACTTTTTCACGTTCTGTAGATGCTTTTACAAACAACAATACACACTGGAGATTTATCATGCTGAAACTGGCAATCATTACAAGTTTTCTTTCCCAAACCAAAGATCGATTTCACGAATATAATAAACCCCTCAACCTCGATGAAAAATTTGCCTTGCTGTCAACCATAGAAGGCTATAACGGCGTTGAGATTGTGTTTCCATACGAGGTCAATGATGTCAACGAAACGAAGGCAGCGCTCGAAAAATACAACCTGGGTGTTTCTGCAGTAAATGTAAATGTCAAAGCCGAGCCCGAGTTTCGCAACGGCGGCCTAACCTCTCTCGAGCAAGCGGTTAGGGAAAAAGCAGTTCAATTTATAAAAGACGCTAAAGATTTTGCAGCGGGTATTGGTGCTGATAAGGTTACCTGCTGCCCATTAGGGGATGGCTATGAATTCTCCTTTCAGAATGATTACGCGCTTGCCTGGAGACATTTGATCGAAACTTTTTCCGAGGCAGGAGATTATCGCCGGGAAATACCCCTTTACGTCGAATACAAGCCAAGTGAAACACGAGGCCGCTGCTTTGTTGATAGCGCCTCCAAAACACTTTGCCTGTTAAACGACATTAAAATTGAGGAAATGGGTGTCACCCTCGACTCTGGCTATTCAATGTATGGAAACGAAAATCCAGCCGAAGCGGTATCGCTTCTGGAAGCGAGTGCTTTCAAATACTATATCCATATCAACGACAATGACGGCAAATGGGATTGGGACTACTTTTGCGGCACCAAACACTATCTTGATTATGTGGAATTTCTCTACTATCTGAAAAAGTACAATTATAACGATTATTTCACCTCAGACACCTCACCTACCCGCTGGGACATCAAAGGAACCTTTGAAGCCAATAGCCGAATGACTCTAAAGATCTGGCAGATGTTTGATCGAATAGATATGCCCAGGCTCGAAGCATTGATGGCGGCCGGGGACTATATCGAAACCTGGAAGTTTATTGAACAAAACATCTTTGCTCTCAAATAAAAGACGATTATGAGTGATACTATCCTTGATATCAGCTATCTCGACACGCTGCCTCCAGAGTGGGTTATACACCTGATGCCCGGTATCAGAAAAAAACTTGCCAGCTCATCATACAAGATTGTTGTCCTTGACGATGATCCAACCGGAACCCAGACGGTGCGCGACTTACCGGTATTGACCCACTGGTCGGTGGAAGGACTTGAGACAGAGTTGAGGGACAGCTATCCTGCATTTTTCATTCTGACTAACAGCCGAAGCCTGACGCAGAAAGATGCTGTCGAACTGGCCAGGGAAATCGGCACAAACCTTCGAATGGCTTCGGAGAATACCGGTGTACGGATAGTAGTGATCAGCCGTAGTGACTCGACACTGCGGGGACATTTTCCGGCAGAAGTCGACGCGACTGCCGATACTCTTGACAAGCAGAAACTGCCCTACCTGGTTGTCCCCTTCTTCTTGGAAGGAGGACGGTATACCATCAACGATATTCATTATGTGAAGGAAGGTGAACAACTGGTACCAGCTGCTCAGACTCCTTTTGCCCGTGACGCAGCCTTTGGCTTCAGCCACTCCAATCTCAGAGATTACATCGAAGAAAAGACTTCAGGCACAATTCAAGCCGAAGATGTTCAATCGGTCTCTCTTGATGACATCCGTATTGGAGGACCTAATCGGGTTGCTGAAATTTTGCGAAAGGTTTCCCCGAAAACTGCCTGTATTATCAACGCGGCCAGTTACCGGGATATGGAAGTGGTTGTGACAGCTCTAATCCAGGTGGAAAATGAGGGCTGCGAATTTCTCTATCGGACTGCCGCATCGTTCGTCCGCACCCGTACCGGACTCGATCAGGGCGAAGGACTGCTACCGGGACCTGAACTGGTCAGCCAGAGCGAAAATGGGGGCCTGTTCGTAATCGGTTCCTATGTACCAAAAACCACGAGCCAGGTGTCTGCTCTTTTCGAACAAACTGATATCGTACCTATAGAAATTCAGGTAAACGCCCTGCTGAACCCCAGCCTCAGAGAGCAAGAAATAGAACGGGTCGTTACCACGGCCACTGAAACCCTCAAGTCCGGTCAAGATGCGGCAATCTATACCAGCCGAGAGCTTGTCACCGGAGCTGACGTTGCCTCAAGCTTGAAAATAGGTCAGACGGTATCATACAGTCTGGTAAGCATCGTTAAGGGTATCACGGTTCAGCCGCATTACCTTGTTGCCAAAGGCGGCATCACTTCAAGCGACACGGCCACTGAAGCCTTGGGAATACAGCGAGCAATGGTTATCGGTCAGGCGTTGCCCGGAGTTCCTGCCTGGCGTTGTGGCGAGGAAACCCGCTATCCCGGTATGACCTATATAGTTTTTCCTGGAAATGTTGGAGAAGATGACGCGCTTGCTCAACTGCAACGAAAACTAAAATAATTATGTGCGATACACACCTATATTCAAAAATTAAACCAATTCACAAGGAGATGTACACATGAAGCATACCGTTAAAACAATCCAGGCAATGCGGGATAACGATGAAACCATCACCATGCTTACTGCCTATGACTACCCAACCGCCAAGAAGGTAAATAACGCAGGTATTGATATGATTATGGTCTGAGACTCCTGCGCTATGGTAGTTCATGGTCACCCAAATACATTGACCGCCACCATGGACATGATGGTTCTGCATTGCGCCGCCGTTTCCAGGGCCTGTGACCGGACAATGGTTATAGCCGATATGCCGTTTGGTTCGTTTCAGTATAGTATTGAAGATACCATGAGAAATGCAGCTCGTTTCGTTACAGAAGCTACAGTTGACGGTGTCAAATTTGAAGCGACCCCCCACCATATTGAAAAAACCAAAGCCATCGTGCAAATGGGGATTCCCGTTGTCGGCCATGTTGGGCTGCATCCCCAGGCAGTCGGTGCCCTTGGCGGGCTCAAAGCCCAGGGCAGAGACATAGAGTCTGCTCGTAAAGTTGTGTCAGAATCACTGGCAATGCAGGAAGCGGGAGCTTTTGCCATTATTTTTGAAGCCGTTCCGGCCAAACTTTCTGATTACGTAACAAAAAAACTGGATGTACCGTCCATTAGTATCGGCGGCGGTCCTCACTGCTCAGGGCAACTTCTCGTTACTCCGGATGTACTTGGAATGTACGACAACTTCACCCCGTCATTTGCCAAACAGTACCAAAAATTTGGCGAAGTTATGATCGACACATTCAAACTGTACAAGGAAGAAGTCCTCACCGGTAAGTTTCCCGGCGAGGAACACAGTTATAAAATGTCCGACGATGTACTTGAAATGATAGAGAAGGAATTCGGCGCAGCCTAATCCCTCTACTATCCATCACAGGGAGTCGTCGTATATGCGGGATGGATAGTGGTGTGCATCTGTATGGTTGTGTTACACCCCCGACACAACCATACAGATGTTTTAAAATCGATACTCGATTTCAAACAACAAACGATCATTATCGCCTATATCAGAAAAGGCCGGGTAATCACCTGACTGATAGAGAACAACTCCACCTGTCAGCGTGATCGCATCGCTGAGATCATATTCGACCTGAAATCGCTCAAACCCACCATCACTGACGATCAGACCATAGGATGAAACAAGTAAGGTAAGGTGCAGGGTATCGTTTACAAAATCACGAACATATCTGATTGAAAACTGGTTCCAGTCTTCTTTCTGATTGTCGGGCATTTGCTCAAGCCGAGGATCAAATTCGAACAGGTGACGGTTTGCTAATTCCAGCGAAATAAGGGTATCGGTAAATCCGGAATAGTCAAAACCGATAAGCAGATCCAGTCTCGATTTATCCTCCGTTGGTAGATTCGAAAATTTCAAGCCATCCCAATAGGCTGCTTCACCCTTGATTAACCAGTTTCCAAGTGCAATATTGGTTGCCATCCCGGCCATCAAAGATTTGTCATACACGCGCCGCAAACGTAGATCAACACGCGGGGCTTGGTTATATAGATAGCCGCCATAAACTGATATATCCCAACCACTGAAAATACCGTTTACAGCCAGGGCGGCCTGTTGATTGTCCCAACTCACCCCAGGTTCTTCGGCCTTCGGCAGCGTCTGGTTTCCCGGATAAAATTCAGAATTATATACCGGAACTTTATTAAAACGGGGTTCATGAATCAGCATACCGCCAAGGTTCCAGTACCCATGGAAATAATCGAGTTTGGTCATGGTAACCGGCAATCTTAGAAAACGTATATCAACCATTCCGGGCCATCTCAAATCCAGTGGATTCAGGACATCAGTTACCCGGATGCTATCCGACTTACCCCAAACCACGATCTGCCTACCCACTTTTAAATCCAAATGGGGCGTAAGGTTTTTCATCAGATAGGCTTCATTGATCTCAAATTCTGATTCATAAAGATCAATATAGGTCTCGGTATACAGATCTCTCTGGCCGTTTAAATGATACGCCGCATCATAAAAAGCAGTGACACCGAGTCGCCCTTTCCAACCCTCATAATCGGTGTCTGCTATCAAGTCACCAATCGTCCTGAAAAGTGACAATCCTCTATAGTCCGGCTGATTTGGGGGCGGTGCCTGATGGGAGAAGTTCAGGGTTGACTGAAGTCCAATACTGCCGGAAACATCCAGCCAATCCGGAAGTACCGAATCGGTGTTCTGTTGAGTAACAGGTCTGGATTGTTCAGGTTCTTCGAAGCCGCCGAGCAACAGTTCCAGTTCGTCACTGGATTCTTCGGCTGTATCTGAGCTCTCATCCTCAAACCCGGAGATTAAGCTGTCCAGATCCTCCTGTTGATCGCGTTCAGCACCTAAGGCACAGAAGGGGGAAATCGCAAATACCACAAGCAAAATGCTGAAATAACGCACTACAAACCTTTTTCCAGCTGCCGGACAGAGAAGAACGATTCCTCCATATCCTGGTTGAATTGTATATTTTCTGATTTCAATACGGTTCGATGCAGGGTTCTCTTTTTTCTGGTGCTTTTCATCCAGATCTCAGTAGCCACCCAGATTTCATCGATTTTTTCGATATTTTTTGCCTCCATATACTTTATTTTGTTGCCCTTCTGTAATACATGAATCGCTCTGACCACCATATAATTATCCTGTTGCACATAAACGATGGACTTTTTATAGCCGTATCGATCCTCAACAACCTTTGATACAGGCATAGCCTCAATCAGCCAAACATCCTTACCGCCAACGACGTCTTCTTTAAGAAGTGTATAGCTCCATTCATCAAGAACACGCCTGGTCATATCAGCATAGGAAAAATCAGACCCCATAAAGGATGAGGATTTGTCTGAGCTGGCAATACGTTTGGTCTTTCGCAAATCCGGCAGATAAAGCCATTGATCATCGTCTTTTTCACCTCCGTAGTAATCATAGGTCAAAAATCCTGTATCTTTTACATCGGCAGGTGCCAGAAAAAACTGCATTCGAAGCGTGTCGCGTCCTTTGTCTTTAGAAAACATCCTGATCGTACGCTTGCGCTCGTTTCCATTCTGATCGATCAAGGTCATCACATTATCTGCCATCTGGTTATCGCCGTCATCGCGGGCATCTACCTGCTCCATAACCCACCGTGGATCGACTGGATCCGCTTCGCCATACTGAGCCATTCCAAGTGATAAAACGATAAACAAAACAGATCCCAATCGACATACATTATTCATATCAGTCTCCTGTTCCTAAGTTCTCATTTACTCTCTTTGCTTTGTTGCCCATGGCAAATTCCATGAGTGCCGGAGCCAAAATCAGATCGGCCGCCAAGGCAAGCAGAATTGCGATTCCGGTAAGCAAACCGAAATAAAACAGATTGTTCATTGAGGCGAGCATAAATATAAAAAAACCAATAGAGAGCACGATGGATGTGGTTAACATGGCCCGGCCGGCTGTGTGCAGCGTGTGATGAACCGCATCAGACACATCTCCGGTTTCTTCAAAATACTTTCTGAAATTGTACATAAAATGAATTGTATCATCGACGGCCAACCCGATTGCAATCGGGGCAATCAGCATTGTGAACATATCGAACTGAATTGAAGCCCACCCCATAAATCCGACGACGCTTAAAATAGGCGTCAAGTTAGGAATCATACTGATGAAGCCCAGCTTCCAATTGCCGATAAGCACAATCATCAAAATGGTAATGATGAGCAAAGCGACAACATAACTCTGGGCGGCTGAGAAGATTGCCGCAGTAATAATCCTTCCAAAAATTGACATAATTCCGGTAACCGTAATCGTCATCGGCTCACCATCTGGTAGTGAACGATCGGAAAATTCCGTTGAAAAGCGACTATGGATATCTGAGATGAAAGAGGTGTACAGCAAGGCATCCTGCCAGGGAACTTTCAGCGTTATTCTTGCTATCTGGAATCTGGAATCAACAACATCCTGCAGATCGTCTGAGCCGGAATTCTCAAAAAGCAGGAACTCCTGCGGAATCAATTTCTGGTTATCGGGTATTTTATAATAGTCCGGATTGTTGCCATGAAGGGCCTGATGAATTTCTTTTAAAATCGTGGTAACGGAAATGGTTTTTCCAATAAAAACCTGTTTATCCCGATAATCTTCTTCCATTTCCTTTGTGAGCTTATCAATGCTAAGCAGGACATTTCTGTCATACAGACCGTTTTCTACACCGGTGTCCAAAATAACTTCAAGTATGACTGTCCCTTTGAGTTCACGATCGATAACCTCGGTGGCTACTCGTTCATTCAGTCCTTCTGGCAGCCATTTCAGTACATGATGCGAAAAACGAACCTGGGCAGCCCCTATGGCAGCAACGACTATAATTATTGCCGCGATACACAGTATCAGCCGATATCTGCGAATGGAAAAATCGGCTATGGTATCCAGCACCGTATCCATTTTAGAGATCGATTCATTCTGTGCAGCACTCTTGTCACGTAGAGGAACGATGCTCAGCAGTGCAGGTAAGAACGTCAGGGAGTACAAGAGCGCAAATAATACACCGATGGACGAAAAAATCCCCAAGTCTGCAATTGGTGCAACATCACCAAAGGCAAAAGAAGCCAGCCCCACCGCAGTAGTCAAAGAGGTCATAACTATGGCCAGTCCGGAATGAACAAAAGCAGCAATAATCGCCTGGTTTTGAACCATTCCCCTTCGGAGATTTTGGTAGGTCAGAGACAGAACATGAACGCTTGCCCCGATTCCAACCGCTAACAGAAATGAAGGCAAGATGGTAGTCGGCAGCTTGAACGAAACACCCAGTAAAGCCATTAAGCCAATGGTTGAAGTGACCGCCAGTGACACAATGACAAGCGGCAGGCCAACTCCGGATAATCTTCTGAACATAATGAACAAACAGAATCCAATAACGATGACCGCCAAGCGCATGAAATTTTTCACATCCTTTTTCATGAACTGCTTTATTGAATCCATGACAACAGGAGAACCAGCCATAAAAATCTGAAACTGTTCGGTATTGTACTTTTCAACCACCTCATGAGCAGCAGAGACAAACTCTGAGTTCTCTTCATCACTGAGAAATTTGCCAGAAGCGCGATCAAGCCCTTCAGTTTCAGGTGATTCCTCATCGAATCCACTTAATAAATCGGTTTCTGCTGAAGAGGTATAGACATCACTTTCAATTACAATAGTGGTGTATAACGCATTTTCTGATATCAGCTGATTCCGGTACAGGGGATTTTCCATAACCCGATTACGCAGAGTAGATATATCCTTCTCGGTTTCTGGAAAATTTGCTAGCAGATCATCAACCAGGAGAACATCTTCTTCCCCCCTGGTGGACCGAGCGTTAATCATCGAAGTTATGTCGTTGAGATAGGGTAGCTCTTCTTCAAGTTCCTGGTGAAGATTTCTGAGTTTTTCAAGAAACTCTCTGCTAAAAACATCATCACTGTGAATCGCCAGAATCAGCATATCGTCTCGCCCGAACAGATCGCGGAACTGATTATAGGTCTCCATGATCGGATCATCCGGATGGAGAAATCCCTCGTTGGAAGTATCGAATTGCAGGTTGCGTATGTTGGTGGCAAGAAAACCTGCGATAATCAGCACAATCAAAACAACTCCGTACCGATAACGTATTACTCGTCCAATCAAGCTTTCAAAAAATGTCTCTGCTCCGTGTCGAAAACTGCTCATATAACAACCCCACCACTATAGTTTTTCAAGCCATGGATACCTTTAAGAAAAATGCGCGAAACCAGCTCAGGATAGTGTGTGTTTAGTTCACCTTGCTGACCTGTCGATTTGAGCTTTTGCACAAGAGGGTCCACGAGAAATCTCATGGCAATCATACCAAGTAGAATCGGCCCGAGTTCCGCTGGTGTGATTGTACAGCCGTAATCTTCTGACAACGGCTCACAAATTTCATTCTGCACAATGGATATGATTTTCTTGATCCATTTTAATTTATGTTCGATAATATCAGGGTCATCGTGAGGAAGTTCGGTCAGAACTACAATCAGATAGTCCTGATTATTACTGACAAAGGGAATGATGCGACGGATGAAGCGCTGAATTTTTTCATCCATCGTACCTTCCGACTGAAACTCCTGTTCGGCAATTTCAACATACTGAGAAAAAAATGTATCAAGAATAACTTTAAGTAAGCCTTTCTTCGTACCGAAAAAATAGTTTATCATCGCCAGATTTACGCCAGCATGCTCGGCGAGTTCCCGCATGCCGGTACCGTCAAAACCTTTACTGGCAAACATTGCCACACCGGTTTCAAGAATTCTTTGTTTGGAGGGTGTATCTTTTTGTATATCCATATATCCTCTGCTCAATCGGCCACCATCTTAAACAATCGTTTAATCGGATTAGCACACGAAATTTGCCTTGTCAATGGGTTAAACAAACGTTTGTTTTTATGGATGTGAACACTTGAAGTATAGAGTGTCCCCATGTCTTACAAATCAATTTACTCTCAAAACCGGCTGTAATTTGCTGTTTTCGATCTTATTAATAAATACCGGCCGTTCAGCTTTGCCGCTTCTGTGGATCAGGATCGGGTCAAGAATTCCTGGAAATTCATTCCCCCCACGCAAGGCAAGATTAATGCATGCTTTATCAGGGTCGGTTCCACAGTTTTGCAGCGCTGTAATCAACGCAGAAGTCGCTTCACAACCAAGAGCTGAAATAGTGGTACCGGGTTCTTTAAACGATCCTTTGAATATTTCTGACACTCTTTTTCCATACTGGGTGAATTCTGCCTCCGTAGCAAATATATCTGTGGCCAACATGCCTTCAAGTAAGGAAAGATCATCCTCGTATTCAAGCATCATCACTGCAAGCAAACCGTCACTCACCATCACCTGCGGATTCCATCCGACTTGTCTGGCGGCTCGCTCAAATTCAATGACTTTGGCTGCCTGTAACGGCAGATAAATAAAATCCAGATCTTTGTCCCTAAGCTGGGCTACAAGATCAGTATAATTAACTGAATCACCTGTAAGGTCGACTCGTTCGGTTATGCCCCCTGCCGTCTTGAACCGATCGACGAAGTGATCGGCTAGAGACTGAGCATGGGGATCGTTTTCATCTCTGCCAACGCCCACGTGATCGATAAACAACTCATCTATCACATACAGGGCAGCAACAGTGCCCTGGACAATGTCATCGAAGATAAACTGACTTACCCAATGATTTCCGGTAATGTCCGGGTGGGATGCTAATACCGAGACAATGGGTGTTTGATAAGAATCAGCCAGATCAGCAATTGCCAGCATCGAACTGCTGCTGGAAAGTACCAGGACAGCCGACACCTGATCTTCTCTGACAAGTTTATCAAGTGCAACTATTGTCAGTTTAGGGTTGCTCTGGTCATCTTCCTTTATGATCTTCAGACTGTGACGGTTACCTCGGGTTTTTTCGAGTTGAATCGCTGTTTCAACTCCAAGCAGCCCGTTTTCTCCCCACCCCTTGCCCGGTCCGCTGAATGGTCCGATAACCCCAATTGTAACCGGGTTAGTATTATCCACCTTTTCATCCGGCTTTTCGCAACCCAAAATACTCAGAGTAAGGAAGAGCAGGACTGAAATAGCGATTTTAGGTAGAAATCTGCTCATGGTTACGGAATGTAGGTTATTTTGGCTCGAATGATCAGATCATCGGGGAAATTTCGCTGTACCTTACGTTTAAAAACATTCAAATCATCACGGTTCAACACCTCCCTGGCATGGATATCCACAACCAGAACTTTGTTCTTTTTATCGGTGGTTAGCTGTGCATCATTTACAATCAGATATTTCTGATTCACCAGGAACCGTTCCTGCGTCCAGCTTTTCTCAAACTCTATTCGCTGAGTAATCCCGCGAAATGTAAAAGAAAGAGGAACGCTAATTATCACCATTGACACCACGACAACGAAAAACGTTCGTTTATCTCTGACCACAGGTGAATAGCCTAGGAGTCTGAAGGTGATCGTTGCAGCCAGGATAATCCCGATCAGATTTGTTGTAAAAAGAAGAAAAGCCTGGCCGAAAAACGACATGTCAAGTCGCCCCAGTCCAATTCCTGCAACTGATAGCGGCGGCACCAGAGCAACTGCGATTGCGACACCTGCGAGACTTTGTAATATTTCTTTAAACGACTTTGTATATGCCCCGGCTATACCAGCAACGATTGCCACAACCAGATCCAGCAGCGATGGATTCAAACGAGCCTGCATTTCATCTGTAAATGGTTGGTAGGGAGATATGAACGCCAGCATTAAGGCGGTGATGAGCGCAACTCCTATGCCCACTAAAACTTTTATAGCAGACTGCTTGAATAATCTTTTATCGTAACGCAGCAGACTCATGGCAAGAGAGATAATCGGGGCCATTAATGGAGCCAGGAGCATGGCCCCGATGATTACCGATGCACTGTTGAGATAGAGCCCGACGGTGGCCAGTGTGGTGCTTAGGATCATTAAAACGACGTAGGTCGAATCAAGACGGGCGTCATCACGCAAGGCAGTGAAGAGGTCTTTAAAACGTTCCTCCGAGGCATAGGTGAAAAAAGGAATACGCTTATTTCTAGCCTTTTCAACCTCTTTTCCTGCCGGCAATGATTGAATCGCAAATTTTTCTTTAGACGACCGACCTTTAAGCTTTTCCGAGTTCTTTTCAAATCCATGATTGATCCTCAGAGCATCGGGATCTACCCGGAAATGGGCTGGTGTCGTTGTGAGATTTTCTCCATCAATTGCTACGCAGAGCTTTGTTTCTGTTTCAACAAGAAGTTCGGGGGTTTTAATGTACCCAACCGAGGGGGAAATACGGTTCGATTCAGGATCAGAAAAAATCCGTTGCCAGAGCAGCTTCAGGTAATCAATAACTGAAAACGGAGCAACAAACATTGTCGAAATCATCGAATCTTCAAAAGAACAATCGTCTCCAATCATTCCTGAAGCGTAACTGAGTTCAGGATTTTCCAAAACCATACAACCGCAGGCGGCGGTTTTGGTCTTCGTCTTGTTATTGCCAAACGTTGAAATGGTGAAAGGAAGAAGGTTCAGGGAACTCACCTTTTTTAATGCTTCACCCAGAATCTTTAATTTACTGGCATTTTTGAGGGAATCGATAAGCGGAATGCGGCCAATAACTCCCTTGAACAACAGGATCTGGTCGTTACAGAAGACAAGATCCATTTTAGACGGGTCGTTTTTCAGAGCCAGAGAAATCATTTCTGCTTCATCCTCTGGTATGATGTAACAACGCTTGAGAGCCTTTTGTTCTTTCAATGGAAGGAAACCGAGACTGAACCCGTATTTCCTACTGAGCAGCATAACCTCCTTGATTACCAGCAGCTCTGCAGCAATGACAACATGGTTGGTATCTTTCAGCAGTACACTGGTGTTATCCCGTAACTCTTCTATTGAGACCGGTGAGATCGAACTCCCATGGGAATTTTCTACCAGTGTGTCCCGATAGATTTTACCTGCTTCGGAGTATACAAAAAGTGCCGATTCAAAGTGTTCAGACATACCGGTTACCAGTCTCTTATCAACAGATTGCCCACATTTTGCAGCTGGTTAATGTCTATCAAACGGTGAACTTGGCCTTTTTTATCCTATCCGTTTGCTCGATATTATACTCCTCAAGCTTGTCCATCTGTTCCCCATCGAGGGTTTCTCTGAGCTTGTCTTGCAGATCTTTGGTGCGCTTCTCTAACTCTGTCTTAAACTCGGACCAGTTTCGCTGGCTCTCATTCGCCAATCCTTCGATCATCTGGGTTAAATCAGCTATGCTCTCTTCAATTATCGGTTGTATTTTCTTGGCCTGTTCCTCGGTTAATTGCAGAATTTCGTTGAGATCGGCAACCATTTTATCTTTCGCCTCTTTGATTGCATCTTCATCAACTTTGGCCAGATATTCACGCAACTTCTGTGCCTCCTCGCTTGAGAGAACCTCTTTAACCTTCAGCTCTGCATCTTTTGACATGGTATCGAACTGCTTTGCCAGTTCATCGAGTTGGGCAAAGCCTTTGTCAACCGATTCATGCATGCTTTTGCTCAACTCCTTACTCTTTTCTTCCAGCACGGGCTTGAGCTTTTCCCATTTGTCCTGGGAAAGCTCAACCTGTTTTTCAAACTCGGAGATGATCTTTTCAGAATCAAAGCCTTCCTTATCGGCACTGAATACCGGCATGCTCATCATCAATATGCACAAAACCGCTGTGAAACCAACCAGGGTGATTTTTTTTACATTACGTTCCATACTACAACCTCCTTACTCTAAAGTAGACAGTCTGACATGGATGAAACACTGAGTGGTTACAATTACTTCTTCTGTAATAAGATATAGTGCCGA